>NZ_CP137157.1:2365000-2535000 GCF_040581405.1 Komagataeibacter sucrofermentans DSM 15973 | reverse complement strand
GCCATCCTTGAAATACCACCCTGACTGTTTCTGATGTCTAACCGAGGCCTGTTAGCCAGGTCCGGGACCCTGCATGGTGGGCAGTTTGACTGGGGCGGTCGCCTCCCAAAGTGTAACGGAGGCGCGCGATGGTGGGCTCAGGCCGGTCGGAAACCGGCTGTCGAGTGCAATGGCATAAGCCCGCCTGACTGTGAGAGTGACAGCTCGATCAGAGACGAAAGTCGGCCATAGTGATCCGGTGGTCCCGCGTGGAAGGGCCATCGCTCAACGGATAAAAGGTACTCTAGGGATAACAGGCTGATCTCCCCCAAGAGTCCACATCGACGGGGAGGTTTGGCACCTCGATGTCGGCTCATCACATCCTGGGGCTGGAGCAGGTCCCAAGGGTTCGGCTGTTCGCCGATTAAAGTGGTACGTGAGCTGGGTTTAGAACGTCGTGAGACAGTTCGGTCCCTATCTGCCGTGGGTGTTGGAGACTTGAGAGGATTTGTCCCTAGTACGAGAGGACCGGGATGAACATACCTCTGGTGCACCGGTTGTCGCGCCAGCGGCACAGCCGGGTAGCTAAGTGTGGACGGGATAACCGCTGAAAGCATCTAAGCGGGAAACCCACCTCAAAACAAGGTCTCCCCAAGGGCCGTGATAGACCATCACGTCAATAGGCCAGGTGTGGAAGCGCAGTAATGCGTGCAGCTGACTGGTCCTAATCGCCCAATAGGCTCATTCCATCGCCACAATCGTGGCAACACACATGCACAGCAGTCATCCACTCTCAATACATAGTCATACAAAAAACACCAACCCATCCACATCAAGTCCAACCCCATACGGGGAGACTCGATGACCTGGTGGCCATGGCGGGGAATGATCCACCCGATCCCATCCCGAACTCGGCCGTGAAAACCCCCAGCGCCCATGATACTGTGCCTTAAGGCACGGGAAAGTCGGTCGCCGCCAGGTCTTCCAGTCTCCCCCACAACCGCGGGGTGGAGCAGCCCGGTAGCTCGTCAGGCTCATAACCTGAAGGCCGCAGGTTCAAATCCTGCCCCCGCAACCAGACTAAACATCATAATGCCAAACAAAAAACCCGCCCCTCAAAGGCGGGGTTTTTGCGTTCAGAATTCCTCATGCAGGGACACAGCACCCCAGACCTGAAAGCAGGCTGTGCCAGCAAGGTCTCCTGTCCTCATTTTCAGGAGCCCGGGCGTCCAGAAATCTAGAGGCTATTCACGCTCCTATTCATGCCTCAGGATTGAGGCACTGGTAGAATACATTCTGAGGCGGCAACCAGAACGGTAGAAAAGATAGCCAGATACACGCATTGATTGCAGCGACCGTGAGATGCAGAGAGCATTATGCCATGGTTTATCATCTGTTTTAGGAAATGAATCCCGTTCCGCAAGGGCAGCCCCCGATACAGCCGGGATTTATTCTTGCGGCAACCCGTTCAGGGCTAAAAATAAAATAGGAAATATCATGTTTATTTCCTGGGCGCAGCATTGACAGGGCTATATTTTCAATATAATGGACTAAAAATGGTATAAAATATGCATGTTAAAGCCAATTCCTGTAAAGTATGATGATTGATGAATAATCATCATATAATGGCATATCTGTTTTTGCCGCCGCGGGTAATTCTCAATCTAAACCCGTAAAAATCGCCCGTAACACGGTCTTGTCCGCTCTTTTAATGTCCTATTTAAGGCATGCACGGTACAGTCACGAATTTCCATGATCTGGCGTATTCTCAAATCTCCTCTCGTCTCTGGCCCGTTATTCGCCGTGTTGCTGGCGGTGGTATGTCTGACCTACCTCTCCCCTGACCACCAGTTTTTCGTGGCGATAGGGGGGGCGATCCTGTTCTTTCTCGTTCGCCGGCATGATGAACGCTGGTCGCGCTGTTTTCTCATGGTGCTGTCCATTGTCGTATCCGGGCGTTATCTGGTGTGGCGCTTTACCTCCACGCTCGATCTTGATGGCGTGTTGCAGACAATTCTGGTCCTGGCGCTGGCGATTGGCGAAATCTATACCACCTTCCGGGTGGGCTTTACGTATTTCCAGCTCGCTTGGCCCCTGCGGCGGCAGATCCATCCCCTGCCAGAGGATGAAAGCAGTTGGCCGGTCATTGATGTCTATGTGCCGACCTATAACGAGGATATGGCGATCGTCCGCACCACGGTGCTGGGCTGTCTGGCCATGGACTGGCCGGCAGACAAGCTGAACGTCTATATTCTTGATGACGGGCGGCGGCGGTCTTTCCGTGATTTTGCCGAGCAGGTCGGGGCGGGCTACATCAACCGCGCGGAAAATGCCCATGCCAAGGCGGGCAACCTCAACCACGCCATCAAGGTGACAACGGGCGATATCATCGCGATCTTTGACTGCGACCACGTGCCCGTGCAGGGCTTTCTCAAGAAAACCGTTGGGTGGATGGTTGCCGATTCCAACCTGGCGCTTTTGCAGACCCCGCATCACTTCTATTCCCCCGATCCGTTCCGCCGCAACATGCGCGGGGGCATGCAGGTGCCGCCTGAAAGTAACCTGTTCTACGGCCTTTTGCAGGATGGCAATGATTTCTGGAATGCCACCTTCTTCTGCGGGTCATGCGCCCTGCTGCGGCGCAAGGCCATTGAATCGATCGATGGCTTTGCCACCGAAACCGTAACGGAAGATGCTCACACCGCCCTGCGCATGCAGCGCAAGGGGTGGGGCACGGGCTATCTGCGCGAGCCGCTTGCGGCAGGTCTCGAGACGGAAACCCTCCTGCTTCAGGTCGGGCAGCGCGTGCGCTGGGCGCGCGGCATGATCCAGATGCTGCGGATCGACAATCCCATGCTCGGCCGTGGCCTGCGCCTGACGCAGCGCATCTGCTACATGGCGGCGGCGACGAACTACTTCTTTGCCATACCGCGCATCATGTTCCTCATGGCCCCGTTGGCCTATCTGTTCCTGGGCGTGACCATGATCGCGGCCTCGCCTTATGAACTCGCGGTCTATGCCCTGCCGCACCTGTTCCATACCACCATGACCATGTCGCGCCTGCAGGGGCGGTGGCGCTATTCGTTCTGGAGCGAGATTTACGAATCCATGCTCGCGCCCTTTCTGGTGCGCATGACGTTCGTGACCCTGGTGGCGCCGCACAAGGGCAAGTTCAACGTAACCGACAAGGGCGGCCTGCTGGACCGCGAGCGTTTTGACTGGCGCGCCGCCTATCCTGGCGTGATCATGGCCGTGATACTGGCAGTGGGGCTGGTGAGCGGCATCTGGGCCGCGGTCGCCCATTATCATGAAACGGTGGTGTTCCGCGCCATGACCGTCAACTCGGTCTGGGTGCTGTTCAGCCTGATTATCGTGCTTGGTGGTGTGGCCGCCGCGCGTGAAACCCGCCAGCGTCGCCATAACCACCGCATTGCGGCCAGTATTCCCCTGAGCCTGTTCACGGATGGCGCGCCGCTCGTGCCGTGCCGTTCGGTGGATGTGTCGATGGGGGGCTGCCAGCTTGACCTGCCGCCCGCGCTGCCCCTTGCAGTGGGTGATGAACTGCGCCTGCACGCCACCCTGGCCTCCGGCCCGATCACGCTACGCGCAACCCTCGTCGCCCGGCACGAGGGGCGTGCCCATGTAGCGTGGATCATACCCGACCTCGCGACCGAAAAGCAGGTGGTGGGCCTTGTGTTCGGCCGGGATGATGCCTGGACCCAGTGGGCCGATTTCGCGCCCGACAGGCCCCTGCACAGTCTTTACATGCTGCTGGTCAGCATCTGCGCGCTGTTCCGGCCCTATCCGCGTGCGGAAAAGGCCGTGCCGGCACCGGCAGCCCCGCCTCCACCGGCTGTGCCCGAGGAGAAGCTGCCCGCCCGACAACTGGTCATTTTTCCGCCCCGCAAGCCACGTACGGGGGCTTCAGGCCTGCCGCTCATGGTGGCGGGGCTGCTGCTGTGCGGCATGGCAGGGGGCGCGCAGGCGGCCCCCACAGCGCCATCGGACATGGCGCCGGTGGAGGCCGCAGGCGAGTCCGTCACCGCCATGGATGATGCGCGCATGACCATGGTCGATGTGGACCGGGTCTCGCACCAGCCGCTTACGCGTACGCGCAGCCTGACCGAGATAGGGCAGAAAGACGACATGGTGCTGCGTGCTGACGCGCCGCTGCATGGGCTTGGCGTCAGGGTCGGGCGCGATGTCATCATTACCGGCGGCACGCTGGCCCTTTCAGGCACCGCGCATATGGGGCATGCGCCGGGGCGGATTGCGGTGGCCGTCAGCGTCAACAATCAGGATGTGGGCGTGATCTGCCCGGCGGCCGATGGGGCGTTCGGTCCCATCAGCCTGCCGGTCAGTCCGTTCTTTTTTGATACGCGTAACAGGATCAATTTCCGCCTGTTCATGCGCCCGGGCACCGACGCTGCTGGCGTAACGGCCTGCGGGCCAAATGCCCGCGCCCTCGCGCCTGATACGGCGCGGGTGAGCGCTACGGATGCCTCGATCACGATTGCGCAGCGTTCCACCCTTGCGCTGACCACGGTCAGCCTCGTGCCTCACCGGCTGCTCTCGGCGCTGCCCTATCCGGTGCTGGACCCTGATGCCGCGCAGACGCCGGTCGTCACCCTTGCCGTGCCTGACGTGTCAGATCCCGGCGTGCTGGCGGCTGCGGGCATGGTGGCCTCATGGTTCGGGGTGTATGCGCAGGACCGCCGGATCAGTTTCAACGTAACGCCCGGCCTGCCCGCGCAGGGCAATGCGGTGCTCATCGCGCCCAACCAGCCAGGGCCGTGGGGTGCTGTGCCGCCGGGGCCGGAACTCGCGGTCCTGCCCAACCCGCATGATGGTTTCGGCACGATCCTTGTCGTGACCGGGCGCAGCGTGGCCGATGTCACGACGGCGGCAAGGGCGCTGGTGCTGGGTGCGGAACATGATGCGCCGGGGTCGTTTGCCGCAGCGCCTGTCGTGTATCCTGCCGCGCGCCAGCCTTATGATGCGCCTGGCCTTGTGCGCACCGACCAGCCCGTGACCCTGCGTGAACTGGTCTCGACGGCGGACCTGCGCACCCATGGCCTGACATCGGGCACGCTCACGGTGCCGCTGTCGCTGCCACCAGACCTGCGCTCGTGGCGGTCCCGGCCGTTCATGGCGCGGCTGCAACTCAGCGCGCCAGAAGGCGACGTGCTGGACCGCGCGAAATCCCATGTCAGCGTCATGCTGAACGACACATTCCTGCATGTCTATCCGCTGGTGCCCTGGTCGATCAATCCGTTCCGTACGGCAGGCACGCCGGTGGAACATGACCTGGAACTGCCGGTATGGAAAATGGGGCAGCAGAACACGCTGCGGCTGTATTTTGACGTGCGTCCCCGGCACATGACGCAGGCCGAGGCTGCGGCATCGCCCGATGTGGTTGAACTCGACCCGTCCTCCACCATTGATTTTTCCAAGTCACGCCATTTCGCGGTGCTGCCTGATGTGGGGATGTTCGCCTCTTCCGCCTTTCCGTTCTCGCGCATGGCCGACCTGTCGGAAACGACCGTGCTGCTGCCGCCCCATCCTGCCCCCGACACGGTTGCCGCTTTTATGGACATGATGGGCTTTGCAGGCGCCGTCAGCCGCTATCCCGCCACCGGCGTGAACGTGCGGACCACCGACATGCCGGTCGATGATACGATTACGGGCGATATCCTGATCTTTTCCACGCTTGACGGGCTGGGCAATGGGCAGGCGGCGCTGGCGCAGGCGGGTTACGTGCGCAGCCCCTCGCTGCTGCAGCGCCTGCGCATGCGGGTGATGCACCCCGGCGCGGGCATGCCTGCGTACAACCTTGCCGAAGGCGCGGTGGTGGCGGCGGAGTCGCCCTTTGTCGCGCACCGTTCCGTTGTGGCCGTGCTTGGGGGCGTGCCCGCGTCATTGCCCGCCATGGTGCGCGACCTGCGCGATCCGGCCACGATGCACCGCTTTCACGGGGATATGGTGATCCGCCACGGCGCGCGGCTTGATAACTACCGCACGGGCGGAATCTACACCATGGGCAACATGCCCGCATGGATGCTGCCAGACTGGTATCTGGGCGGCCACCCGCTGCTGCTGTGCGGGCTGGGTGGACTGGCCGCGCTGTGCGGCACCTCATGGGCCATGACGGTGCTTGGCGCGCGCAGCAGGCGGCGCATCCTCAACGATGATCTGACGGGCGACCTGTGACCATGACCATGCATGACCGGCCTTCTGCGCCCTGTCGCATTCTGCTTCCCGTCCGGCGCGGCGCGGGGGTAAAGGCATGGGGTGGTATTGCCCTTGCCGGGCTGTTCAGCCTGTGCGCGCCCGCCTGCGCGCAGGCGCCCGTGCGTTATGCCGAGGGCATTCTCAACGCGCAGATAGAAGAAGGCGCATTCTGGATTCATCACGGCGATGACGCGCACGCCCAGCACGCGCTTGAGCGCGCGCTGCGCATCGAGCCGGACAATCTGGAAGCCCGCCTGATGCTTGGTGCCGTGCAGGTGCACGCCAATGACCTTGATGGCGCGCGCGCCAGCTTGCAGGCCCTGCAGGCGCAGCGCGGAGCGCAGGCGCAGGTTGATGCCCTGCAGGGCTGGATCGGGCAGGGGGTGGTTGACCCGGTGGCGCTGTCGCGGGCGCGGGCCCTGGCGGATGCAGGCAAGAATTTGCAGGCCACGCTGGCCTATCGCGCCATTTACAACGGCGGCCACCCCCTGCCGGAGGCCGAGCTGGAATATGACCGCGTGCTGTCCGGCTCGATACTGGGCTATGGGGAGGCCACGCAGCGCCTGCGTGCGTTGGGCAGCCTGCTGCCGCATGACCTTGAAATCCGCATGGCGCTGGCGCAGGCCCTGAGCTATCGCGCGCCCACCCGCGTTGATGCGATCGAGGACATGCGCGGGCTCGCCACATCCTCCGTCACGCCGGATTTCATCCGCGACGAGGCGACGCAGTCATGGCGTAAAACGCTGGAATGGATGGGAACCGACGCGCAGGCCGGGCCCTATTACCGCGAATGGCTGGCGCTGCACCCTGATGATGCGGACATGGCCAACCGCCTCAGGGCGCAGGAGGCCGCCCGCGCGCTGGCTGAACACCTTGCGCTGGTGGGGGCGGGCTATCAAGCGCTGGCGCATGGGGAGCTGGAGCAGGCGGAGAGTGATTTCCACACCTCCATGCAGGGCGCTCCGCCCCGCCCCGAAGTACTGGAGGGACTGGGCCTTGTGGCGCAGCGCCGGGGCGACGTGAAGGCCGCGCGCGCCTTTCTGGAGCAGGCGCAGGCCCTTGCCCCCGATAATGAAGGCATCCACGCCGCCCTTGCCGGGCTGGATGCGCCGGGCGGCGACCCGCAGCTTGCGCGGCTGTGGGGGCTGATGGCCCGCCACCAGTATGAGGAAGCATGGGCCATGCTGCCCGCGGTGGAGAAGGACCATGGCCGGATTGTCGATACCGTGCGGGTGCGCGCCATTATTGAACAGTCGCGCCACCAGCTTGCGCAGGCCGAGGCAGGATGGCGGGCCGTGTTGCAGATGGCGCCTGGTGACATGCCAGCCGCTGCCGCCCTGTCCGATGTCCTGATCGAGGAAGGCAGGCTCCGCGAGGCCGAAAGCTGGATTGCGCGCCTCAAGGCCGCGCATTACCCCGGCGTGAACAACCTTGAGGCTGGCCTGCTTGGTGGCATGGCGGAGACCGAGCCAGATCCCCGCAAGCGGGTCACGCTGCTCGAGCAGGCGGTGCGTTACGCCCCCCGCAATGGCTGGCTGCGCCTGCATCTGGCCCAGCTATGGCTGGCGCAGGGGCAGGCCACGCGCGCCCGGGCGCTGATGGCGGCGCTGTGCACCCCCACGCCCGCAACGGATGACAACCTGCAGGCCTGCTTCAGCTTCGCCCTGCTGGATCAGGACATGCCGCGCGCCGATGCGTTGCTCGCCCGCCTGCCACGCGCGGATATCACCGCCGCAATGGCCGATGGCGTGGCGCAGGTCAGGCTGTGGCACCGGATCCGCACGCTGCCCGCCGATGATGCGCAGGCGATCCCGCTGCTTGAAGCCATGCCCGTCCTGCCCGACCCCGAAGGCACGCAGGCGCGGCTGGTGGTGGATGCGCTGCTCAGGCGCCATGCGCCGGTGGCGGCGGCTTCAGGTGTGCTGCAACGCGCGCTTGCGGACAGTGCGGGGCATGCGAGCGTGAACCAGAGCCTGTCCTATGCCGGGCTGTTCATGCAGATGGATGATCCCGTGGCGGCACAGCATGTGCTCGATGGCCTGCCCGCCATCATGCAGGGCAGGCATCTGACGCCCGCCCAGGCCCGCGATCTGCACGACATGCAGCGTAGCCTCGCGATTGCGCAGGCGGACCGCGATGATATTGATGGCCACCCCGATGCCGCCCGCCGCCTGATCGATCCGCTACTGGCGCAGAACCCGACCGATGCCGACCTGCTGCTGGCGCGCGGGCGTGTCGATGCGGCCCGTCGCCTGCCCGCTGAGGCCGTGACATATGACCGCAGGGCGCTGGCCCAGCGCCCCGATGACAAGATGGCCCAGGCCGCCCTTGCGCGTGACGGTCTGGCCAGCGGGGACGAACGCGCGGCACGTGACATGGCCCGCACGCTGCAGGCCACCCACCCGCAATGGGGCGATACGTGGGAGATACAGGCCGAGATCGATGGCCTGACCGGCCACGACCGCCGTCGCCTGCATGACGTGCAGCGCGCCCGCGCGCTCGACTGCACGCCCCGGTCTGACGAGGATGATACCACCGGCCACGGCACGCGCATTGACGCAGGCTGCGCACCCCGGCGCGCGCGGGCAGCGGATGAATGGCCCGATATCAGCACGAATTTCGTGCCCGGCATGGGCGCAGGCATGCCGGAGGTCTATCATTACGACCCGCACCTGACCCCCGTGCAGGCGCTGGACCGGCAGGCCGGTTACCTGTCGCGCGCGCTAGGGCCGCAGGCGGATGGCAACCTCGAGATCCGCGACCGTTCGGGGCAGCCGGGGCTGGGCCACATGACGGTGGTCAATATTCCCATGACCGCCATCCTGCCGTTCTCGTCCACGCAGCACCAGTTTGCCTTTTCGGTCATGCCAAGCGTGCTCATGTCAGGCGATCCGCTGGCCTCAGGCACAACGGCGCAGCAATATGGCAGCGTTGCGGCCAATGGCGTGCGACCGGGCTTTCACGTGCCTGCCGCCGTGGCGGGTGTGGCGCTGTCAGCACATTACCAGTGGCGGTGGCTTGCGGCCGATGTGGGCTCGACGCCGCTGGGCTTCACCACGACCAATGTGCTGGGTGGCATCGAGCTGACGCCGCACCTGACGCATAACCTGACCCTGCGCCTGACAGGCGAGCGCCGCGCGGTGACCGACAGCCTGCTGGCCTATTCCGGCGCGCGCGACCCGGGCACCGGCCAGGTCTGGGGCGGGGTCACGCGCAACCGCGGCCACGGCCAGCTAGAATGGGCGCAGCCGGGCTACAACCTCTATGCGGGTGGTGGCTACGCGGTGATGCAGGGCACGCATACGGTCGCCAACCACGAGAGCGAGGCTGGCGCTGGCGGGTCCGCCCTTGTCTGGCACCGACACGATGCGCATCACGTGCGGCTGGGGCTGGACCTTGTGTATTTCGGGTATAAGCGCAACACGTATTTCTTCACCTGGGGGCAGGGGGGCTACTTCTCGCCGCATGCGTTCATGGCTGCCCTGGTGCCGGTGACCTATGACGGGCATGCGGGGCGGTGGACATGGCTGTTCAAGGGCGAAGCGGGCTACCAGCACTATACCGAGCGCGCCACGGCGATGTTCCCCATGGGGGAAGGCGGCCTTGCGGCCCGACAGCAATATGCGGGCCAGTCCACCGGGGGCTTGGCGGGCAACGTGCTGGCGCGGGCGGTCTATCAACTTACACCCTCGCTGCGACTGGGGGCGGAAGGGGGCTATTCACGCTCGGGTAGCTGGGATGAGGTGCATGGCATGCTCATGCTGCATTACGCGCCGGGGTAAGGAAACCGGCAGGCGGGGAATAACCGTGTTCCGAAGCGTTTTAAAAACAGATTCCCCGTACCTTTATAATTTCAGGTTATTATCAGGTGTTTCATTTGCAAAAGGATAGGCATTTTCAATAAAACAATCATAGGATAGAAATAAAAATGATAAAATTGATTTGTGAAGCAGGAAAAATATCAGACAAAGAAATTGTTCAGTATGAAGAAGAGTTGGGTTTTTTATTTTCTGATGCGTATAAAGATTTCCTGAAAAATCATAATGGATCTGAACTTCCCAATAATTATATAGACATTCCTCCCGGCCAGGGGGCATGTGTTTCCAAAATATTGCCTGTTGAAGAAATAGAATCATGCATTAAAATTATAAATGATGATGTTGTGACCTATAATTATTTTCCATTTGCCGCAGATGATTGTGGAAACTACTTTCTTATGGATAAAGGTGGGCACTGTATATATTTTTACGATCATGAATATATGGGAAAAGAAGCCATAACAAAAATTACTGGCTCTCTTGATTGTTTTTTACAAGATATAAAACCGGTTTCTTTAAATGATCTGCCGATGCCACAAGGCAGGGTTCTTTACATGAATGAAGAGATTCTGAATAAATTCAGGAGTGCCGGCGGGCAGAAAAAATGAATTTTTAAAGCAGGCGCCACTATCCTGCGCTTGAGGCCGAGGCGTGTCGCAGCGCCCATGCCGCGCAGGCTTTACAGCTTCTGGCGCATTTCCTCACGGATCTGGTTGCACTGCTTGGTGAAGACGCTGGCCTGTGATGCGGTCATGAAATTGATGATGAAGGCCCCGATCAGTGAACAGAACGACAGGCCGATCACGAATTTGCCGGTCACGCTGATGCTGGCATCATAATATTCCGCCGAATACCACAGCAGGAAAAGGCTGAGCGCCGCGCCAATAAAGCCCAGAATACCGGTGGAATGGATAAGGGAATCTTCCTCGTTGCTGAATGACGAGGATTCCTTCCACAGCAGGTAAAGCTTCTGGTTCATTTCATCGACCTGGCAGTCATGCTCGAGCTGGGCGGCGGAGGTTACCTTGCCCGGTGCCGAGCGGTGCATGTCGAGTTCCTGCTGTGCCTTGGCAAAGACGCGCCGACGTTCCTTTATGGCGGGCAGGCTGATATCCACAAAGCTGAGGATAGCTACATTCAGGCCTGCCGATAACTGCACGACAGCCTGAAAATCACCCCACGTCTGGCTCACGCGGCTTCTCCCTTATCTGCACACGCCTGTTATCACGATAGCGCAGGACCGGGCGAGGCAGCAGATTATAAAAATGAGCGGCAGGGCTGCATCCGCGCCCGTTATGCCTCTGTTCAGGAGGGGCCGGCGGGGGCACCCTGCACTCACCCTGTTGCGCAGGAGGGCGTATTGGTCGCCTCAGGGCTGAAGGTTTTGCGCGCCGACCATCTGCTGCACCCGCAACGCAAATTGTTGAACGCCGTTTTGGCCTGCACGTGTCCAGCCTTCATAAGCGCGGGATAGGGCTGGCCTGACTTTTCAGGCCGCATCTTAGCAGCCTGTCGGGTTGGGGTACCCTGTGAAGGGGGGCGATTGTAAGGTGGTGTGATGAGCAGCTTCATCCCGTTTGACCGGTCTCAGCCGTATCTTCTGCCGCCTGATCTGAAGTCGTGGCTTCCTGCTGATGATATGGCGCATTTCATTGTAGCCGCCGTTGAGCGGGTTCCGATGAGTGCGTTCTGCGTGCCAGTGCGCACGGGAGGCAAGGCGCAGTATCATCCGCGCCTGATGCTGGCCCTTCTGATCTTCAGCTATGCGAACGGGTTGTTTTCCTCACGCCGGATCGAGCGGGCGACATATCGCGACATCGGGGTGCGATTCGTGGCGGCGAACCTGCATCCGGATCATGATACGATTGCGACCTTCCGCCGGACGAACCGGACAGCCATTGAAGCTGCATTTGCGCAGGTCCTGCTTCTGGCGCGCGAGACGGGTCTGCTGCGTCTGGGCGTGGTGTCGATCGACGGCACGAAAATCGATGCTGACGCATCGAAATACCGTTCGGTGCGCTACGACCGGATCAGGGCGCTGCGCGAACAGCTGGCTGTGGATATCGCGAAACTGATGGACCAGGCGGAGCATGCGGACGTCACAGACAGAGATCCGCAGGCATTGCCGGAAGAGCTTGCCCGGCGGGAAACGCTGAAAGCGAAGCTGGACGAAGCCTGCGCCCGGCTGGAAGCTGATGCGAAGGCGCAGGCTGAAACGGCGCGACCGGCCTACGAGAAGAAGAAAGCCGCTTATGATGCGAAAACAGGGCGTCGCGGCCGGGCGCCCAAACCGCCCGATGATGAACCACCACCCGACCGACAGATCAGTCTGACCGATCCCGACAGCCGCCTCATGCGGCGTTCGGACGCCCACGAGTTCCGGCAGGCTTACAATGCCCAGGCCGTGGTGTGCGCCGAAGGCAGCCAGTTGATCGTGACAACCGACGTTGTCGCCACATCAGCGGATGCGCCGTCCTTTGCCGACACGGTGCTGTCGATGGAAGACACAATCGGTCTCCCAAAGACAGTGCTCGCCGATACCGGTTACGCCAGCGGGCAGGCGGTCCGGAAACTGCGGGAAAAGGGCATTGATCCGCTGGTCGCCATTGGACGGCCCTGTGCCCGCAGACCTTACGACTTCCGACCCCGGCCCGCAGAAAGGGAGCCACGCCGGATAACCGAACCCTGGCGGCTTGCCATGAAGGACAGGCTGGAAACTACAGAAGCCGGAGATCTTTACAGACGACGAAAACAGACCGTGGAGCCGGTCTTTGGAATTATCAAAAGCATCATGGGCTTCAGAAAATTCAGCCTGCGTGGCCTTGCAAAAGTCACGACCGAATGGACACTCGTTGCTCTCGCATACAACTGTAAAAGAATGGCGCGGCTTCAGGCAGCATAAGCCAGGTCAGCCTTGGCGTTATCAGCCGCAAAATGCCCAACCCGACAGGCTGTTAGAGTATTTTTAATTCTTTACGCCGATATTTTTCCTCCATGTCAGTTTCAGTGCTGTTGCCTTGCTGGAACTGGATTCTATGCCATGGGGGAAGAAAATGTCCGGTGTCCTGACCACAGGTATGAGCCGTTCCAGCGGGGGCAGGTATGACAGGGGGAGCAGCCCCGCAGGCGCCATACCTCTTACCGGCGCCATGACAGGCATGAGCCCTGAGCCGGAGGGGGCGCAGGCGGCATCCGCCGGAACAATGCATGATGCCGATCTTCACCTCATGACGGATAAAGGCATCGCCATCCGCAAGATGCGCGACGCCAATCGCTATGCGGTCTTCATGCTGCCGCCCGGTGTCGGCACCGTAAAGATCGTGTCCCGCACCACCCGCCCGGTCAGCATGGCTGGCCCGTGCGGCGATGACCGCCGCCCGCGTGGCGTGCTGGTCCGGCATATCAAGCTGTTTGAAGGCACCGTGGCCCGGCATATCGTGATGCATCTGGCCCAGAAAGCGCCAGCGGGATGGCATGATGATTTTTACGCCCCGCGTCCCGAGCCCTGCCGCTGGACGGATGGACAGGGGCTGCTGCATCTCGGCCCGCGTTATCCCGGCATGCTCGGCGTGCTGTGCCTGGAGGTTCTGGCCGGAGGGCCATATGGCGTGGCGCCCGCATGCAGCACGACAGCCGGGCCGCCCCGCCTGACCGCCTGAAGAGAAAAAGTCCTGAAACGCCAGTTCAGAAATAACCCGGAAGTTCTTGGTGAAGCTTTCGTCCGCACAAAAGGCGATGCTTCAAAACGCGGGGCGCTGTTTTCAAGCGCTCTATGAGGCCGCAGGGCAACCCTGCGCGAAGCCCGCCAGAAAAATCTGCACCGCCCTGTGAAAGCGCGGGCGCATGTCCTGCTCGATCCATGAGCGGTCGGGCTCGCAGGCCAGGCTTTGCAGCATCAGGTCGCCAATGGTCATGCCAAACAGCATGTTGCTGTACATCGATATATCCTCAACCGGCCCGTTCCGCGCCCGCACGTAGCGGTCGAGCCAGGTGGTGAGCACATTGTCCTTTCCGCCCGCGCGCAGGCTGCTCATGATCTGGCGGATGTCTTCCGACTGCGGGGATTCGGTTACGAGTGCGCGGATCAGGCTGATGCGATCAGGCCGCAGGATCACCCCGCCAAGCCGCATGAGCAGTTCGGTCAGTTCCTCCGCCGGGTCGGCCATGTGCAGGCATTTGCCAGGGCTGACATTGAACAGCCTGCTGCTGACCAGCGTGTGGAACAGATCCTGCTTGGAATGAAACATGAGGTACAGCGTGCGCTTGGACATGGCCGAATGCTGGGCCACCTTGTCCATCGAAGCCGCATGATAGCCGCATTTTTGCAACACTTCACTTGCCGCGTCGAGAATGCGTTCGCGGCGTTCGCATTCCTCCATTTCCGGGGGGCGACCGGGGCCGCGGCGCGGGGTATCGCAGTTATCATGCATGGTGCCCTGTCCTTGCCCGTCCAATGTTGCTCATTCGTAATCTGCTCCGGCCATTTTCGGATGGGTGCCCTGCTTGACCGCCTTATGGAGACGATATAGTTTTCCATTCATTGAAAACCAAATGGTTTCCTTATTTGGCTTTCATATGGCGGCCATGTGCGGCAAACAGCACGGACGTGATTCAGAAACATTTTTAGATTACGGCCCTCAAGCCGGTTGGTGACCATGATGCAATATTCCCGTGTCGTAGCCCCGGCGGCTCTGATACTTGCCCTGGCGGGGTGCCAGAAGCATGCCGCGCCCCCCAAGATGCCGCCGCAGCCCGTCACGGTCCTGACGCTCAAGGCCGCTCCGGTGGAAATTCACACCCAGCTGCCCGGCCGCACCGAAGCGTTCGAGATCGCGCAGGTGCGCCCGCAGGTCAGCGGCGTGATTCAGAAGCGGCTGTTCGTTGAAGGCACGGACGTGCAGGCGGGCCAGCAGCTCTACCAGATCGATCCCAGCATCTATCAGGCGGCGGTGGACAGCGCGCAGGGCCAGCTGCTTCACGCCCAGAGCAGCGAGGTTACCGCGCGCGCCAAGCTGACCCGCTACGGGCCGCTGCTCAAGGCCCATGCCGTAAGCCAGCAGGAATATGATGACGCGCTTGCCGCCGAGCGCGCGGCCCAGGGCGATATCCTCAGTGCAAAGGGCCAGCTCGAACGCGCCACGGTCGATCTGGGCTACACCCACATGAATGCCCCGATCACCGGCCGGATCGGCCGCTCCATCCTGACCGTGGGCGCGCTGGTCACCGCCAACCAGACCAACAATGTCGCCATCGTCACCCGCCTTGACCCGATCTACGTGGATGTGAACCTGCCCGCGACCGAGCTGCTGCGCTTCAAGCGCGAACTGGCGCAGGGGCGGCTGACGCGCGCGGGCGACAACGCCGCCTCCATCACCGTAACGCTGGAGGATGGCACGACCTATGAGCACTCGGGCAGCATGCAGTTCTCGGAAGTGAACGTGGATGAGGCCACCGCCACAGTCGTGGTGCGCGCGGTCATGCCCAACCCCGAGCGGCTGCTGCTGCCCGGCATGTACGTGCACGCCCAGCTGGCCGAGGGCCTGGACCCCAATGCCCTGCTGGTGCCGCAGCAGGCGGTGCTGCGCAACTCCCACGGCGACCCGCAGGTGTGGGTGGTCGGTGCCGATAACAAGGTCAACCTGCGCCCCATTACGGTAGGGCAGGCCATCGGCACGGACTGGCTGGTGACCGACGGGCTGAAAAGCGGCGAGCGCGTGGTAGTTGAGGGGCTGCAGAAAATCCACCCCGGCGACACCGTAACCCCGCAGGATGCGGCCGAACCGGCCAAGGCAGGATAACCCCCCATGTCTCTGTCGCGCTTTTTCATTGACCGGCCCGTCTTCGCGTGGGTGATCGGGCTGATCATCATGCTCGTGGGCGGGGTGTCGATCTTCCGCCTGCCCATCGCGCAGTACCCCTCCATCGCGCCACCCCAGATCGCCATTACCGTGACCTATCCGGGCGCCTCGGCCGATACGGTGAACGATACGGTGGTGCGCCCCATCCTGCAGCAGATGTTCGGGCTTGATCACCTCGAATACATCTCCTCGCAGTCCTATGCCTCGGGGCAGATGGAAATCGACCTCACCTTCGCGCAGGGCACCAACCCCGACATCGCGCAGGTGCAGGTGCAGAACAAGCTGCAGCTCGCCCAGCCCAAGCTGCCGCAGGAAGTGACCGCCCAGGGCCTGAGCATTACCAAGGCCGTCAAGAACTTCATGATGGTGCTTGGCTTCATCTCGACCGATAACAGCATGAGCGGCGCTGATATTGCCGATTACGTGGCGTCGAACATCTCCGATCCGCTCAGCCGCGTGACCGGCGTGGGCGACCACACGCTGTTCGGCGCGGAATACGCCATGCGTATCTGGCTTGATCCGTCAAAGCTGTACAAATACGGCCTGACCGTAGGCGATGTGCAGACCGCCATCCAGACGCAGAACATCCAGGTTTCATCAGGTGAGCTTGGCGGCGTGCCCGCCGTGAAGGGCGCGCGGCTGGATGCGACCATCATCGGGCCGACGCGCCTGCGCTCGCCCGAGGAGTTCGAGAAGATCCTGCTCAAGGTGCAGCAGGATGGCTCGCAGGTGCGCATCCGTGACGTGGCCCATGTCGAGCTGGGGCCGCAGACCTACAACACCCATTCCTACTATAACAACATGCCGGCCTCGGGCATGGCGCTCAAGCTCGCCCCCGGCGCCAACCAGCTCCAGACCGAGAACGCGGTGCGCGAGCAGATCAAGGAACTCGAGCAGTTCTTCCCGCCCGGGCTCAAGACCGTCTACCCGCTCGATACCGAACCCTTCATCGTGCTGTCGATCAAGGAAGTGGTCATTACGCTGGTCGAGGCGATCGCGCTGGTGTTCCTGGTCATGCTGGTGTTCTTGCAGAACTTCCGCGCAACGCTCATCCCCACCATCGCGGTGCCGGTGGTGCTGCTGGGCACGTTCGGCATTCTGGCCGCCCTTGGCTTTTCCATCAACACGCTGACCATGCTGGCCATGGTGCTGGCCGTGGGCCTGCTGGTCGATGACGCCATCGTGGTGGTGGAAAACGTCGAGCGTGTCATGACCGAGAAGAAGCTCTCCCCGCGTGATGCGGCGCGGCAGTCGATGGACGAGATCTCGGGCGCGCTGGTGGGCATCGTGCTCGTGCTTACGGCGGTGTTCCTGCCCATGGCGGCCTTTGGCGGCTCGACGGGCGTGATCTACCGGCAGTTCTCCATCACCATCGTCGCGGCCATGTGGCTTTCGGTGGTGGTGGCCATGGTCATGACGCCTGCGCTGTGCGCCACCATGCTCAAGCCCGGCGTGCATGAAAAGACCACCGGGGCCGCAGGCTGGTTCAACCGCCATTTCGCGCGCATGACCACGGCCTACCAGAACGGCGTGGGCCGCGTGCTCGGGCATGCGGGACTGTCCATGCTGGTGTTCGTGCTGATTACGGCTGGCGTGGGCTGGCTGTTCATGCGCCTGCCCGGCGGCTTCCTGCCCGATGAGGACCAGGGCCTGATCTTTGGCCAGGTCACCATGCCCGCGGGCGCCACGCTGGAGGAGACGGCCGCTGTCAACCGCAAGGTGGCCGACTACGTTCTCAAGACCGAGGGCAACAACGTCGAATCCGTCTATTCCACGAACGGGTTCAACTTCGCAGGGCAGGGGCAGAGTGCGGGCGCCTTCTTCATCCGGCTCAAGGACTGGGATGAGCGGCCCGCCGCCAGCCAGACCTCGGCGGCGATTGCCATGCGCATCATGATGCATTTCTGGATGGACCCGGTCGCCCAGATCTTTGCCGTCAACCCCCCCGCCGTGCTGGAGCTCGGCAATGCCACCGGCTTTGACCTTGAACTTGAAGACCGTGGCCACCTTGGCCACACCAAGCTGCTCGCGGCGCGCAACATGGTGCTGGGCATGGCATCAAAGGATCGCCGCCTGACCGCCGTGCGCCCTAACGGCATGGAAGATGCGCCGCAGTTCCATCTCGATATCGACCGCGAGAAGGCCAATGCGCTTGGCATCACCATTGCCGACATCAACACCACCATCGAGGGCGCGCTGGGGTCGATCTATGTCAACCAGTTCCTGCGTGATGACCGTGTGAAGCAGGTCTACATCCAGGGCGAGCCCGATGCGCGCATGATCCCCGATGACCTGAGCAAATGGTATATCCGCAACGCCGCAGGCGGCATGGTGCCGTTCAACGCCTTCGTGTCCGGGCAGTGGATCATGGGGCCGCAGAAGGTCGAGGATTATAACGGCCTCAATGCCTTTGAAATCCTTGGCCAGCCCGCCGCGGGCTACAGTTCGGGGGATTCGATCACTGCCATGAAGGAGATCATGGCCAAGCTGCCTGCCGGCGTGGGCTATGAGTGGACCGGCCTGTCGTTCGAGCAGATGGCCTCGGGCTCTTCCACCGGGCCGCTTTACGCGCTGGCGGTCATCGTCATCCTGTTCTGCCTCGCGGCACTGTATGAAAGCTGGGCCATTCCGTTTGCCGTGCTGCTGGTCATTCCGCTGGGCGTGCTGGGCGCGATCGTGGCCACCCTGCTGCGCGGCATGGCCAATGACGTGTATTTCCAGGTGGGGCTGCTGACCACGGTGGGGCTGGCGGTGAAGAACGCCATCCTGATCGTGGAATTCGCCAAGGCGTTTTTCGAGAACGGAGCAACCCTTGAGGAATCAGTGCTCGAGGCGGGCCGCGAGCGCCTGCGCCCCATTCTCATGACCTCCATCGCCTTCGTGGTGGGTGTGTTTCCGCTGGCCATCGCCACGGGTGCGGGTTCGGCCGCGCGTGTCGCGATCGGCACGGCGGTGGTGGGCGGCATGCTCACGGCAACCCTGCTGGCGGTGTATTTCGTGCCGCTGTTCTTTGTGGTGGTGCTGCGTCTGTTCCGTGTCAAGCGCCTGTCCGAGCGGACAAAGGGAGCGTAATGCCATGACCGTTCTCCCCACACTCAGGCGGGCGGGTGCGGCCACGCTGGCGGCCATGCTGCTGGCGGGCTGCACCATGATCCCGCATTACAAGCGCCCCACCCCGCCGCTGGCCGCGACATGGCCCGCTTACGCCACCACGGGCGACGCGGTGGCCGAGAACCCGCTCGCGGCCAATCTGGGCTGGGAGGAATTCTTTACCGACCCCCGGCTCAAGGCGCTGATTGCCATCGCCATCCGGCAAAACCGCGACCTGCGGGAGGCGGCGGCCGATATACGCCGCGCGCAGGGGCAGTTTGACATCCAGCATGCCAGCCTGTTCCCCGCCATCAGCGGTGGTGGCGAGGCGATGTTCCAGGGGCCATCGGATGCGGCGGGTCTGAGCTTTGCGCCTGGCCTCGATACCGGCCATCCGCCCATGTTCAAGTATTACCAGATGGGCATTGGCGTCTCGTCGTACGAGATTGACCTGTTCGGGCGCATCCGCAGCATGTCGCGCGAGGCGGCGGAACATGCGCTGATGCAGCGCGAAAACGCGCGCGCCATGCTGATCAGCATCATATCGCAGGTGGCCACGGCCTATATTTCATGGCTGGGCGACCAGGCCTCGATGCACCTGTCCGAGGAGACGATGACCTCGCAGCAGGCCACGCTGGAGATGGTCAAAGCCCGCTTCACCCATGGCGAGACCGACCAGATGACCGTGCGCCAGACGGAAACGCAGGTGGCGCAGAGCGGGGCCTTCCTTGATGAATCGCGCCGGCACGTGCGGCAGGATGAAAACCTGCTGACCATGCTCATCGGCCAGCCTATCCCCGATAACCTGCCGCTCGCCCATCCGCTGGGCCAGCAGACCATCATGCAGGACCTGCCGCCGGGCCTGCCGGCCGACGTGCTCGAGCATCGCCCCGACATCCAGGCCGCCGAACACGACCTGCTGGCCGCCAATGCCGATATTGGCGCGGCCAAGGCAGCGTTCTACCCGCGCATCACGCTCACTGCATCCGATGGCATCAGCAGCCTCCAGCCGCACAAGCTGTTTACATCGGCTGCGACCACATGGGGCGTGTCGCCGCAGTTGCAGGTGCCCCTGCTCAACTGGGGGCAGAACAGCGGCAACCTGAAGGCCTCGCGCGCCATGCGTGCGGCCAAGGCGGCAGCGTATGAAAAGGCGGTGCAGTCCGCCTTCCGTGAAGTGGCGGATGCGCTGGCCGCGCGTGACACCTATCGCGATGAGACGGCACAGATGAACCAGTATGTCTCGACCTCGGCCGATGCATACAGCCTGGCCATGATGCGCTACAGGGCAGGGACGGATTCCTACCTGACATCGCTTGTGTCGCAGCGCACGCTGCTACAGGCGCAGCAGTGGCAGATCTCGATTGCGGTATCGCGCTACCAGAACCTTGTCACCCTCTACCGCGCCCTTGGCGGTGGCTGGACGGCCCATACCGCCGTGCCCCAACCGCCCAAAGGGCAGCAGGTGGCCAGAAAGGGGTGAAGGTAAAAGTTTCTGTCCTCAGTCCATGTGGTTGCCGCTGCGGCCCTGCTTGATGCGGCTGCGGTGCTTCTTGTTGTCCACCCGCTTGCGCCGCTGCGTGCGTGAGGGGCGGGTGGGCACGCGGTAGGCCTGCACGTGGCTGGCCTCGCCAATCATTTCATGCAGCCGGGCCACGGCATCCTCGCGGTTGCGGATCTGGCTGCGAAAGCGGCGCGCGGTCAGCACGATCACGCCATCCGCCGTCATGCGGCTGCCTGCCACCGTAATCAGCCTGCTTTTGATGCGGGCGGAAAGCGAGGGAGAATTGCGCGCATCAAAACGCAACTGCGCCGCTGTTGCCACCTTATTGACGTTCTGCCCACCCGGCCCCGAGGCCAGGATATAGGTCACATGTAATTCATCATCAGGGATGGTGGGGGGCGGCATGGCGGTTTACGGTCCTGAAGGGTGACAGATGTAGCATCCGCCTATGAGCGGCCCTGCGCGGGCGGCATTGCTGTACTGGCTGTTTGCTATCACCATGCCTGCCGCGTGATGACAAGAGCGGAGGAACACAATCATGAACGATCAGGCTGAAACGGACCAGTTGCGCAAGGTGCTGGCGCAGGCGGCGGGCGATGCGGCGCAGGCCAAGGTCTTGCCCGTGGTCAAGATGATTGCCGCGCAGCAGATCGTTGTCATGGACCTCATGCAGATGCTTGTCGAGGCGAAGGTGCTGCACGCCGATGAAATCGCCGCCCGCATGCGCCATCACATTGAACATACCGATACGAAGGACATGGCCGCGCGTGCCCTGTTCGAGCAGGTGCGCGCCCGCTTCGCATCGAGCGCCCCAAAAACCTGATTTGCAAGGAAGGTGTTGCACATGGCCGATCATCCTCCTGCCCTGCGGGCAGAAATCGCAGCGCTCAAGGCGGAACTCGCCCGCGTGCGTGACGAACTTGCGCAGGCCCGCAGGACCATACAGGACCTGAACCTGCAACTGCGGCGTGATGCGTCACGCCCCGCCACGCGCTGAATGCGCCCGCTGAAGGGGACCCCATCATGAAAGACGAACGCGACGCCGCCGGTCGGGCCGTGGTCTATCCTACCGTAAGTTGCGGGGCGGAAGCCGTGCAGGATTCCATCGTGGTGATGGACCTGTTCATGGCGACCGCGCCCGAACACATGCCAAAAGGTGACCGGCGCGTGGTGACCGTGCTGCCGCCTGAACTTGCCCTCAACCTTGCCGAGCAGTTGCGCAAGGCCGCCGAGCGCGTGCAGGCCGCCCGCGCCGAAAAGCAGGGCCGTGCCTCAACCCCTGCGGGCTGACAGCGCCCGCATGCCGCCATAGCGCAGGTTGACCGCAGCCTCGCCGCCCTGCACGGTCGGAATGGTGAGGGTGTTTTCCAGCCTGCTGCGCATGGCCTTTTGCGAGGCCATGTGCACGATGCCCACAGGCGCATGCGGAAAGAACAGGTTGGCCAGCGTGCCGGTCTGTTCATCGAGCAGCCAGGGGCCGAGATAATTATGGCTGTTATCGAGAAAGGTCACGGGCAGGCCATCGATATACACGGCCAGCGCAATGCAGAGCTGGTCCTGCGTGAAGGCCATGTTCCGGCGGGGCAGGATCATGGCCTGCCACCGGCGCAGCACCGGCCAGATGGACGCCTGCCTGTGCAGGCAGAATACGCCTGCATTGAGCAGCGGCCTGGCCCCGATGCGCTTGCGGATGGCAAATGGCAGCCGGGCGCGGGTGGCGTTTTTATACAGGAACGAGCGGATCTGCATCCAGCCGGGGCAGATCCAGCGCACACCCAGCAGGTTGGCCAGCTTGGCGCCGATTTCGGGCACGATGGCCAGGGTCCGGCTTTCGGCTGCGGCAAACATGCGTTCAAGCGCCTGCCCGTCCTGCACCCATGTATCGGCATCGAGCCACAGGATCAGGTCAAAATCGGGCAGCATCTGGTCCAGCCACAGCTTGCTGATATTGATGGCAAGGCATGGCCGCTTTGCCAGCGCCTGGCGGGGTGCGTAATCGGGGATATGGGGGGCCAGAACCCGCACGCCGCGCGCGTGCAGCACCGTGCGCTGCTCTGCCGTCATGCCGCAGTCGATCACGGCAATGGTCGTGTCGGCATGGTTGCGTATGGAGGCGATGAGTTCGCCCGCCAGTTCAAAATAGGCGTGATCGCACCCGGTTACGATAATGCGGCGGACAGCAGGCGTTTCGGGGCGGTCAGGCGGCGTCATGGCCCCAATAAAGCACAGGGCGGCGTGAGCGGGAATACGCGGCTTTTTTCAGGGTTTTGCAACCGCAGGCGGCTGGCGGTAGCGCGCGCTCAGCGCAGGGTGGCGGAATGCCATGATGGCGCGCAGGCTTTCATGCGCGACCCATGCCTCGTTGGTGGTGCGTGAATTGCCATGCACGCGGTAGCGGCACAGGATCTCG
Source organism: Komagataeibacter sucrofermentans DSM 15973 (assembly GCF_040581405.1). Lineage (NCBI taxonomy): Bacteria > Pseudomonadati > Pseudomonadota > Alphaproteobacteria > Acetobacterales > Acetobacteraceae > Komagataeibacter > Komagataeibacter sucrofermentans. The sequence continues at coordinate 2,512,110 of NZ_CP137157.1, read as the reverse complement.
GGCACGTAGGCGGCCTCGAAGTCGCGGCCGATGAATTTCAGCCAGAAATCATAGTCTTCCCAGCCTTCGTCAATGTGGCTGTAGCCATCCACCGCCACCCAGGCCTCCCGGCGCAGCAGGGCCATCACGTCCACGTAGTTTTCACGCACGATCTGGGCGGGATCCCATATATCGGCCGAGCCGATGCGCTGTTCCTTGCCAAAATATTCAAGCTGGCAGTAGGTGGCGTCAAACCCGCCATCCACTGCTGCCTCATGCAGGCGGGCGATGGCGCGGGGGTAGATCATGTTATCCGCATCCATCACAAACACGAACGCCCCGCCCGCATGGCGAAACGCGGTGTTGCGCGCGGCTGAGGGGCCAAGGTTGCGCGTGTGCACGATCAGGGCGCAGCGCCAGAAACGCGCGTGGTTTTCCTCCATCCACGCGGTGATGAGGGCCACCGAGTCATCCTTGCCCGAGCAGTCATCCACCACCACCAGTTCAAGGGCCTGGTGGGTCTGGGCGGCGAGGGATTCAAGCGCTTCGATGATGTAGCGGCCATAATTGAAGTTGGTAACGCACAGGCTGACCAGATCGGCTGGTTTCTTGCGGCGTTGCTTGAAGGCGAAGGCGGTCTCGTCGGTCGCCATCCAGGGGGCAGCGATGCTCATTCTTCCGGTGTGCTCCATACATGGGCGATAAAGTCGCGGATGCGCGTGCAGCACGCCCGGTTGCCCGCGGGCGTGCCGATCAGTTTCAGGGCGCTTTGGCGGATGGCCTCAGCCTTTGCCTGCCCCTCTGGCGTGTGGGTGAGCCATTCGATCAGGTTGGGGATATGGCGGCCCGTTTCTTCAAGGAAGTGCTCGCCCGAGCGGAACACCGGATGCGGCAGGCACGGCTCGGACACCACCACCGCCCCGTTGGCCATGGCGCCCTTGACGATGCGGTGCCATTCAAAAAAACCGTAATCATCGCGGTGGATGTTCAGCGCAATGCGCGAATGCCCCGCCACGTGGGCAGCAAGGCGCGAGAGCGGCCTGTCACGCGGGCTGGTATCGATGGGCGTGGTGAACTTGCGGTAGTAGAAATAGGTGCGGTACTGCGCGAAGAAACCGGCATTGCGGGCAAAGAACTTTTCGCGGTGGGCGGAGAGGCCGCCAAAAAAGCTGATATCCAGCCCACGGGCGGCAAACGGCGTGGTGGGGTCGGGGCGCTTGCGGCACGCGGGCGGCAGGATGCGCACCATGGGGTGCTGCATGTCGTCCTTTTGCAGATAATCGCGCGTGGTGCCGATCGTGGGGGTGAAATGGATGGCGGGCAGCCCGGCCTGCCGGAAGCTCTCGGCCATCTGGTGGCAGATATCGATCACGCCTGCCGCCATGAGCATGAAGGGCAGGCCGCGCTCGAACCACAGGGTCTGGGGCTGTTCGGTATTGAACATGATGGCATCGCGGATGATGGCGCCCGTGGCCCAGTCCCGCCCGCGACCGAGGTGGAAGAATTCATGCGGGGCGACGAAAATGCACAGCGCGGGCCGGTCATCGATGCTGGCGGTCTCATCAAGCAGGCGGCAGTCCAGCCCGGCATGGCTCAGGCTGCGGTGCAGGTCGGCCGCGATTTCGTGGATGAAGACATTGCCCGCCGAATTGTAATAGACGCCAATGCTTTCGGGCACGGGGCCGCCGGGGGCGAGGTAGTCCGCATCATCCAGCCCTTTCGCCGCGCACAGCGCACCCAGTGTTTCTGATACGCGGAGCGGGCTGAAGATGCGCCGCCCTTCGGGCACGCCATAGAGCAGGGCGTGCTCGGCCATGTCCGTCATGTCGCGGTCGAGATCGCGGTTGCTGTCGTGATAGGCGTCGGGCTCGAAAAACGGCAGCTGCTCGAGCGTGCGCACGCCGATGCTCAGATCCTCGAGGTGGAAGCGCGTAAGCAGGCCCTGATGGGCCACATGGCACCCCGCATGCGTGTGCAGGAAATGGATGAAGGGGTTGCGGTTGCGGGCCCCCGCATCAGGGTGCTGGATCAGGTAGGCATCGGGCCGGAAGTTGCGGTTTGGCTGCCGCCCTTCCCGGTAGCCGTATTTGACGTAATGCAGCAGGGGATCAAGTTCCGATCCGGCCACATCCGTATAGCTGGCGAGATAGAAGGCGGCGTCGAACTGGCCGGACTCCCTGATCTGCTGGAGGTCCTGTTGTTCCGTCGGGGTCAGTGTCAGGAGCAGGTCCGCGGACAATGGTTCTTACCTTGGCTGGGGGGCATCGGGAGCGTGCCGGGGCACGTCCCTCCTGCTAGGGCACATCCATTAAGAATTGATTATTGCATGGGCGGTTTTTGCTGCTGGAGCGCGGGTTGCAGGCCGTATCCTGTACCGTGCAGTCATAAAAGCCCGGTTATGCGGGCCATGCGGGCATGACACGGGCCCGTGCCGTGACCCGGCAGCGGAGCCGGGCGGCATGCATCTGATATTATCAATCATGATGGATATGATGTCAGGGCCAGCCAGAAGGGCCGTGGCTTGAGCGGAGGGCAGGGATCAGCTCCGTGCATGCCCGCGGCATGACAGTGTCGCGGCTCTTCTGCTATCATGGAGGCTGGAACAGGCGGTGCCGCCCGGCGTGGCAGGTCACGGCCCGGCGCATGAGGCCTTCGGGTTTCCCCCGCGCAGGGCACAGACAGGGAGATCGGGTGCATGTATCCGGCCCGGATGGATGAAGATAAGGGCCTGCGGGCCTTTGCGCGGCGGCACTGGTGGGCCTGCATGAGCGTGCCGGTGCTGCTGTGCCTGGGAACGGTGTTTGCGTTCTACCTGCACTGGGACACCCAGAGCGACACGAATTTTGCCAGGCATAATATCCTGATCAAGCATTCGCAGGAGGAAGCGGCCTATGCCCAGCAGCTTGCTGTCGATAACCAGACCATCATCAGGGACCGCAAGGTGTTCCTCGATTTCACCCGCAAGGACTTCGCCCGCATAGCCCCCCCGGCACAGATGACCTGGCTGCTGCAGGAATACGCCAAGTTCGATATCAGCCGCGTCAAGGAGTATGACGGGCACGAGATCCGCCCCTTCACGCCCTCGCCCTGTTCGGTGGCGCTGTGTTTCGTGCCCATTTTCGTGGAGGAACTGCATGATGATCCCCTCCACAACAGCAAATACGTCCAGGTCGGCGCGCTCGAAGACATGTCCCGCACGCTGATTGTCGATGTCGAGCAGTTCTGGCGGCTGCGCAAGCTGGTGCTGCGCATCGACGCCATCCTGTTTGCCGACCGGCGCGAGCAGATGAACGATTTCGAGAAGGCGATGCAGTTGCGTAGCTCGCTTGACGTGCTGCGCGCCGATGCCCAGAAAATTCACTAAGCGCGTGTTTTAGAAACAGGGTGCGGCTCGAAATGCCCGGGGCGGTTTTTGGCGCGAAGGCCGCGCTCTCCCGCGCGTTCCCAAAAAAGGCGTGTTCCAGAACTTCCGTCATTTTCAAACGCTTTGTGGATAACCAGTGCCCCCGTTCCTTCAGGAGTCTCCATGACCGATTCCCTCCCGCATCCTGCCCTGTCCGTGGTTCCGGTCATTCTGTCAGGCGGGAGTGGCAGCCGGTTGTGGCCCGTCTCGCGCAGCGCCTACCCCAAGCAGTTCTGGCCGCTGGTCTCGCAGCGCACCCTGGTGCAGGAAACCGCGCTGCGCAGCCATGGGCCGGGTTTCAGCGCGCCCATCGTGGTGTGCAACAACGAGCACCGCTTCATCATGGCCGAACAGTTGCGCGAAGTGGGCATAACCGCGCCGCGCATCCTGCTTGAGCCGGTGGGGCGCAATTCCGCCCCCGCCATCGCCGCCGCCGCCCTGCTCGCGGCCGAGACCGACCCCGATGCGGTGCTGTGGATCATGGCCGCCGATGCCGCGATGCAGAAACCGCAGAACGTCGCCCCGGCACTTGCGCTGGCGGCACAGGTGGCGCGGGCCGGGCGGATCGTGACATTCGGCATGACCCCCACGCGGGCCGAGACCGGCTATGGTTATATTGAAAAAGGCGCGCCGCTTGCGGGGTATGACGGTGCCTTCGCGGTGGAGCGGTTTGTTGAAAAACCCGATGCTGCCAATGCCGAGCGCATGTTTGGCTCGGGGCGTTTTTTATGGAACTCGGGCATGTTCTTGTTCACGGCCCGGACCCTGTTGAGCGAGATGGAAAAATTCGAGCCCGCCATTCTCGCCGCCATGCGCGTGGCCGTGCGCGAGCGGCGCTCCGACATTGATTTCGAGCGGCTGGACCCCACGGCCTTCGCCGCATCGCCTGATATCTCGATCGATTACGCCGTGGCCGAGCGCACCGACCTCATGACCGTCATCCCCGGTGATTTCGGCTGGTCGGACGTAGGCAGTTGGGATGCGCTGTGGGAACTCGGGCCGCCCGATGATGCGGGCAATGTGGTCAGTGGCGATGTGGTGCTCAACAACACCACCAACAGCTACGTGCGCACCGATGGCATCCTGACAGCAGTGAGCGGGGTGGAAGACCTGCTTGTGGTGGTCAATGAGGATGCGGTGCTGGTCACCCACCGCCATCATGCGCAGGATGTGAAAACCATCGTGGCTGCGCTGAAAAAGGCTGGCCGCCCCGAAGCCACCGCCCACCGCCGCCGCTACCGCCCCTGGGGCTTTTATGAAACGCTGATCGTGGGCACCCGCTTTCAGGTCAAGCGGATCGTGGTGGAGCCGGGGCGGATGCTGTCGCTGCAGAAACATTATCACCGTGCCGAGCACTGGGTGGTGGTGGAAGGCACGGCGCAGGTCACGCGCAACGGGGAGGATATTCTGGTGCGCGAGAACGAGAGCGTCTATCTGCCGCTTGGTGCCACGCACCGGCTGAAAAACCCCGGCCGCATTCCGCTGACCCTGATCGAGGTACAGTCCGGCCCATATCTGGGTGAGGATGATATCGTGCGGCTGGAGGATGCGTACAGCCGCGCCTGAGCAGGGCCATGGCAGGTATTGGGGGGTTCATATTTCCTTCATAAAACTGTCATGGACATATCATTTTTATTACGGATGTTAATTTTTTATTCTCCGGCCTGTCGGCTGCAAGGCCAGACGCGTCTGTATTCTTCATGTCGGAGAACATGAGTATTATGTCCTTTCCTGCTCGAATGCTTACCTGTGCCCTGCTGGCAAGCGCCCTGCCCGTCATGGCCCATGCCGCTGACATTACAGGGGCCGGTTCCAGCTTCGCCGCACCCATCTATGGCGCCTGGGGGGCGGAGGGGCGCAGTGCTGCGGGCGTCAACCTGAATTATCAGACGGTCGGCTCCTCCGCCGGGCAGAACCAGATCCTGGCGGGCACGGTTGATTTTGGCGCCTCCGACGTGCCGATGGATGCGCAGAAGCTGGAAAACGCCCATCTGTTCCAGTTTCCCACGGTCATGGGTGGCATCGTGCCGGTCATCAACCTGCCCGGCATTACCGCCAACCAGATCCAGCTTGATGGTCCCACGCTTGCCGCCCTTTATCGCGGCGAGATCGAGCAGTGGAACGACGAGCGCATCGCAGCCCTCAACCCCGGCGTAAAACTGCCTGACACGGCCGTGGCCACCGTGCACCGCGCCGATGGCTCGGGCACGACGGCAGTGTTCACCGGCTATCTCGCCCGTGTCTCGCCAGCATGGCGCGAAGGGCAGGGCACAGGTGCTTCCATCGCCTGGCCGGGTGGCATTGGCGCACGTGGCAATGATGGCGTAGCGGCCTCCGTGCGCAACACCGAGGGCGCGATCGGCTATGTCGAATATGCTTTCGCCGCCAACGCGCACATGGTGACCGTCAAGCTGAAGAACCATAGCGGCGCCTATGTCGCCCCCGATATGGACAGCTTCAAGAGCGCAGCCGAGGCCGCGGACTGGAAGGATGCCGCCCACTTCGCCGTTGATCTGCTCGATACGGCGGGCGCTGGCGCGTGGCCGATTGTCTCGCCCACCTATGTGCTCGTGCCGGTGCCCACCGCCAAGGCCGACCATGGGGCGGCCGTGCGCAGGTTCTTTGGCTATGCGCTCAAGAGCGGGGATGCGGCGGCCAACAAGCTCGATTACGTAACGGTGCCGGACACGGTCAAGACCGAGATCCTGCGCCAGTGGGACAGCGCTCAATAAGCCTCCCGACACAGTAAAGACAGAACAGAACCGCCCGGTTTCCGGGCGGTTTTTCTGTATGGAGGATTGTCATAAAACCTTCATGAAACTGTATTGGAAACATAACACACAAAACTGTGTCACGCCCTTAAATGAACCCATTCTTCATTACGGAATGGTTAATATGATTCGCCGCTCAGCTGCTTCACTGTTGCTTGGTTCCTCCGCCCTGTGGGGGGCGTGTTCCCTGCAGTCGGCTCATGCGGCATCCGCATCCGATGCGGCCCAGATTCAGGCCCTGCAGCACGAAATGCAGGAAATGCGGCGTGAAATGTCGGGCCAGATCAACATCCTGCGCCAGCGCCTTGCCCGTGCTGAAGTGCACGCCCCCAACACCACCGCCGCCAATGCGGCGCAGGCCCGCCGGGTAGCCGCCGCCAATGGCCAGCCTCTGCCCGCAAGCTACGCGCGTGACATCCATATCGGTGGCGATACCGGTACGGGCAGTGGAATAGGCAACGTGCTGCAGCATGCCGATCTTGGCACGCCGCCGTCCGACCGTGGCGTTTCCTCCTCCTGGTCCTCCTTCCGCGCCGCGACGGAAAAGGAAGAGGCGCTACATCTTGGTGGCATGATGGTGGGCTTCCCCGGTGGCCGTCCGACCATTTCATCTGATGATGGCATGTATGCCATGTCCATCGGCCTTGCTTTCCATGAAGATATCGGTGGCTTCATGGGCATGTCCCCGCGGCGGGGTGAGGCGCGTGGTGATTTTTCCAGCCTGGCCGAAAACGCCCGCCGCCTGCGTATTCCCATCTCGTTCCGTTACAAGAACTGGATCGCCAACATTACGCCTGACTTCGGTAACGGCACGGGCGATGGCGCGACAACGCTGTATGAAGCCAACCTCAACTATGCCGGCTTTCACAACACCATCATCACCGCCGGTTACTTCCAGCCGCGCGTGACGGAAGAAGACTCCGAAAGCTCGAACGAATTCGAGATGATGGAACGCCCCGCCATTACCGATATCGTGCGTAACATCGCTGCCGGTGATGCACGCATGAGCTTCGGCGCGCTGCATTATGCAAAACGCTGGTGGATTGCGGGTTACGTGACGGGCCAGAGCTATGGCAGCCGTGGCGGCTCGCCTGAAAAGGTAACCGGCGTCAACAGCTATACCGGCATTGCCGACAGCCAGAGCGGCGCCACGTTCCGCGTGGCAGGCCGTCCTTACATGTCCAGGGATATTGACGTGCATGTTGGCCTGTCGGGCATTACCGCATTCAAGGTTGCGGAGAATGGCGGCTCGCGCAGCTACACCTTCTCTGAAGGGCCTGAAGTCAACCTGACCACTACCAAATTCCTCAGCACGACGGTGGGCAATGTGGGCAGCATCTGGTCTGCCGGTCCCGAACTCGGCTTTCGCTGGAAGCGCCTGGTGCTGAAGGGTGAATACTACCACATTGGCGTGACCCGTGGTGACAACTACGGTGCAAGTGCCGCCAACCGTGGCACCGTCAATTTTCAGGGTTACTATGGCGCGGCCAACTACACCCTGTTTGGCAAGGCGCGTAGCTACAACATCAAGGAAGGTGCATTCGCCGCGCCGGGCGTGGACCATGCGTTTGACCCGGCCCACGGTTACTGGGGCGCGCTGGAACTGTCCGCCCGTTACAGCGTGGCGGATCTGGATAGCGCCCTGGGCACGCCCGGTGGTATCCGTGGCGGGCAGCAGACGGTCTGGTCGGCAGGGGTGAACTGGTATCCCAACCGCCATTTCCGCTTCATGCTTGACTTCAACCACATCATCGTCAGCCGTAACAGCGCCCTGTATGACCTGTACGGCCGTAATGGCAATTCCGTCGCCGGTCGTATCCAGGCCGCTTTCTAGCAGCCTGCCGGGCGCCGCCCTGTTTCATGCGGACGGTGTTGCCTGAAGTTTTGAAAAAAGCTTTCCAAAAAACGGGTTCCTGGTTTTCAGACTGCTCCGTGGGTGAGGTGTTTCAGGCCACCACGGTAAGCCGCATTGAAGGGGGGCATGGTCCCTCATGGTTACGCAACGGGCCGCATGGTGATGCCATGCGGCCTGTTTGCATGCCTGTGCTTCGCGCTCTGGTGGTAACGGGGCAAGGGGCTTACGGGAGGGCCAGCGGCATGTCGGTAACCATGCCCGCCTGCAGCAGGGTGGAGAGCTTGCCCATGGCCTCGCTGCGGTCCACTGATTTGCCGTAAGGCATGTTGGGCCGCAGGCGTTCCTCCAGCCGGGCGACCGAGCCACGGCGCGGCCAGGGGCGGCGCAGCAGTTCCTCCACCAGGGCCGGGTGCCGCCATGGAATGTCGATCCACGCGGAGGCATTGCGCACGCTGTCGGCTTCCGCACGCAATACCTGCGGAAACAGGGCCACGAGCGTGCGTGCGCCAAGGTCGAGCATGTCGGGCGAGGTTACGGCAACCTGCGTGCCGCGCACATGGTGCAGCAGGCTGCGGATCAGCGTTGTGCCATTATGGCACAGATGGCCGATCTGGGTCAGGCGCGGGTTCATTTCTATGAAGTGATAGGTGCCGGTTCTGGCGCAACGCACAAAATCCAGCCCAAAAAAACCCGAAAGCTTCAGGCTGCTACATGCCACCCGCGCCGCATGCTCCATATCCGCCGCCTCGGTGATCTCGATGACCGTGGCCGCCCCCGTGCGCCCCTGATAGGCCACCACGTTCGCCCCCAGTGTTGCAATCACCTCGCCACGCCAGCATGCCACCATGATATTGGCGGGCATGCCGGTCACATGCGCCTGCGCCATGACCGGCATGGGGCGGCGGCTTGAAGCCTCCATGAAGGAATAGATGTCACGATCCGCCAGCAGCACGCGCAGCGCGCAGGCCATGCGCGCGGGCTGCGACAGGCGGCGGAAGGCGGCCATCGCCTCAGGCGGGGTATCGGCAATGACCACGCCCGACCCGCCCCAGCTCCGGTCGCGCTTGAGCACCCACGGGCCGGGTGTCTGCGCGCACCACGCGCGCAGGTCCTGCGCCGTATTCAGGGCGGCGGCGGCAGGGGTGGGCACGCCTTTGGCCCGGAAGGCATCGATCAGCTTGAGCCGTGTCTGGGCATAGCTGAAGAACTCAGGCTGCCCGAGTGAGCGCGTAATGGTTTCACGGCACAGGCGGCCAGATTCTGTGCCGGGGTCGGCCTCGGCATGGGCCTGGTGCAGGGCCAGAACCGCCCGGTCATCGGCAGGTACGATCAGGTCGGGCCTGATGCGGGCCACCGCTTCTGCCAGCACGCCGGGGGCGGCAAAATAGGGGTAGCGGCTGAAGCTTTTGATGCCATCGAGGCAATGCAGGGAATGCCCGGGCGGGCAGATGGCGTGCACGCTCACCCCGCTTTCGATGAATTCCAGCGCCGCCCGCGTAATGGCAGACCACCAGACGGAGGAGACGATCAGAACTGTAAAATCATTTTTCATGGGTCGGGACTTTCCAGTTCAGGTCATGGCGGCCATGACCGGCAGGGGAGCGTTACGGAGCAAAAGCCGGTTGCGGAAGTGGCGCGAAGGCGCGTTGCCGCCTGAACCGCGCTGTCAGCCTGCGGGCGGTAAAGCGTGCCCCCCACGCAAAGCGCAGCAGCGGGCCAAAGCTGCCAGCCGCCATCGGGCCGATGAAATACAGCCCCGGTACGCTGGATTCGAAGTGGCGGGACAGCGCGGGCATGCTGTCTTCCGTGCGCACGGCACGCGCGAGGGCCGGGTCGATAAAAGGCAGCTTGTCAACGGCGACCTGCACGCCGGTACCCAGAAAGACGTGGTCGACATCCACCGTGCGGGTCAGCCCGGTCTGTTTGTCGCGGAATGTCAGGTGAACCGCGCCCTCGTGCATGGCGGCGGTGGTGAGTTCCACGTTGAGCCAGATCGGCACCTTCTCGCGCACGACCTGCCCGGTCACCCAGCCCGCCGCAGGGCCCAGATGCCCGCGCGTGATGCGCAGCCGCAGGCGCGCGGGCAGCATGTGAAACACATCGGGCAGGTCGCACGCCATGCGTGAGCGCCAGCCTGTGCCAAGGCCGGAGCGGGGTTTCTTGATGCGCGCGATCACGCGCTGTGACAGGCTGAGTTTCTGTGGCGGATTATTGATCCAGATCTTGGGCCGCCGGGTGCAGATGAAAGGCTCTGCCCCCGCATCATGCAAAAAGCACGCCGCATCCACTGCTGATGACCCCGCCCCGATCACCGCCACGCGCTTGCCTGCGAAGCGGGTGAAGTCGGTCTCGTCAAACGTATGGCTTATCCGCTCGCGCGGCAGGCCGCGCGCGACGGGGGGCAGATAGGCGAAATGCTCGATGCCGACTGCCAGCACCACGTTACGCGCCATGACGCTCTCGCCATTTTCCAGCCGCAGCGCAAAGCCCTCGCCTGCCTGTGACAGTTGCGTAACCCTGAACGGCATGAGTTGGGGCACATGGGTTTTCTGGAACGTCTCGCCATATTCCCGAAAGACTTCGGCGGGAATGGGCACGCCGGTTGGCGCGTAAGGGTAACCGCGCTCACGGCAGAAATGCGCCAGCGTGAACCGCCGCGCGGGATCGAACAGATCAAGCGCGAACCCTTCCGCCTTGAGCCGGAGGGCAGCGGGCACATGGTCGCGCCAGAACGCCATGGGCCGCCCGAAAATACGGAAATTCACCCCCCTCTCGCGCAGGTGCGCCGCAAGGGAAAGACCATAGGGACCTGCCCCTATAATGGCGATGTCGGTATTCATCAGTAATCCACCAGCCTGTAAGTTCGGAGTGCGAACAGTGATCAGTAAAAGTGTGGAGGCATGAAGCTGTATTAAGCATTTCCTTAGAAATGCCAGTGTGTGACTTGCACGGGGATCATGGATGGCAAGACAAAACAAAGGCCGGATCACGATCTGGCCACACGTTAACCATACATTTACCCTATGAAAGACAACAATCACAAAAAGCAAAAAAACATATCAGATATGCGTTATATGGCAAAAATAACACAACTTATACGATAAACCGCGAAGTTTGTAGATTGCTCGTTATGGTTGTAGAGAAATAAATATTTGTGAATGGAACTTTTATGCTGTTCGCATACTTCACGCACAAGGACTGGCTCATGGCTGAAGAGCCAGCGATGCCGCGCACCCTCAGCCATGGCCGGACAGGCAGCCTGAAAACACAATGATGGTGCTGCTGGCGTGTTTTTCGCAACGCGCCAGGCGACGGGGCGGCTAAAGGCTTCTATTATTATTTGTACCACTGCATTGTTTTGAAATATCTTCCTGTAACAGGCCGCGTTCCCATGTTGCGGCTGTAGGGGAAATCCTTTATCTCCGGAGGCCAGGCGTAAGCGGCCCTTTCGTGTTCCTGTCGCGTCTGCGCGCCCGTGTGTTCATCAGGTGCCCTGCCCGGGATTTTATCGACCATGCAAGCTTTGTCCGCATCTGAACCACGGGAGAGGCATGAAGGCGCTTCCCCTCATCCGGGGCCGGGGCTGAGCATCATCATTCCGTGCTATCAGGAGCGGGGCAATATCGCGCCGCTGTTCCATGCCGTCCGAAAAGCGGTGACCGGTCATGACTGGGAACTCATTTTTGTCGATGACAATTCACCCGATGGCACCATTGATGAGGTCTGGCGCCTGGCACAGGCTGACAGTCGGGTGCGCGGTCTGCTGCGGATCGGGCGGCGGGGCCTGTCTTCCGCCGTGATCGAGGGGGTGCTGTCCTCCTCAGCGCCAGTCGTGGCGGTGATGGATTGCGACATGCAGCATGATGAAGCCCTGCTGGCCGGCATGGCCGATGCCATAAGCCACCAGGGCTATGACATCGCCATAGGCAGCCGCCATGTCAAAGGCGGCGACAATGCCGGGCTGGCCAATGCCTGGCGGCGCGCGCTGTCGGGCTTTGGCATCCGGGTGGCGCAATGCCTGCTGCCCATCCGGGTGAGTGACCCCATGAGCGGGTTCTTCGCCATGCGGCGCGCCCTGTTTGTGCAGTCGGTTGGCGGCCTGTCGGGCACGGGGTTCAAGATCCTGCTTGACCTGCTCATGGCGCAGAAAGCGCGGCCGCGGGTTATTGAACTGCCATTCGTGTTCCGCGCCCGGCATGAAGGGGTGAGCAAGATGGACAGGAAGGTGCTGTTGCAATTCGTGCAGATGCTGTTTCATCATCTGCGGCGGCGCAGGAGGTAAGGGTGAGGGACAAAGCGTTCGGGAACATTTCATCTTACTGATCTGTATCGCGCCGCTGGCATGATCTTGCCCGTTTGTTTATTCCCGCCCTTTGTTGACCGAACCCGGTTTTACGCAGGGGTTTGCTGATGCCGGTTCAGTATCCGGTAGACTGTTGCCTTGTGTACCCCGAACCTCCTGGCCACATGCGCAACGGATAGTCCCTCTTTCATGACCAGCTGGCAGACGAGAGTCGTGTCATCATGTGTCAGCTTTGTCGGGCGGCCCATCTGCACGCCGCGCTGGCGTGCAAGCCTGCGGCCTGCGGCCGTACGTTCGCGGATCTGGGCCCGTTCGAACTCCGCTATGCCTGCAAATATGGTCAGGATCATCCGCCCCGCCGGAGAGGTGGTATCGGCCCATGGCTCTGAAATGGACCGAAGCCCCGTCTGTTTTTTTTGCAGATGCTCTGCAATTTCAAGAAGGTGTTTTGTCGAGCGGGCGAGGCGGTCGAGCTTGTGAATGATAACCACATCACCAGCCTTAACTTTTTTTAACATTCGGTTGAGTGCTGGACGTTGCCGCTCCGCGCCGGACATTTTTTCTTCAAAGATGAAATTGCAACCAGCCTTGTGCAGATGCTCCAGTTGCACATCCAGAGTCTGTTCATCCGTGCTTACGCGTGCATATCCAACCAGCATTATATTTTCGTTCGGGTTACATTTCAAAGAGATAGAAGAGCATATTCACAAAGACATGAATATACTTTATTCATGTATTTTTGCACAATTGTTAATTTCTGATACTTTGATTTCTCTATACACGTTACTTTATAAATTTGCAATGCTTTGTTCAATTACACGCGTTTAGGTTGTAATCGCACAACCTAAGGGATTGTTTTTGTGTGAATACTTCAGAAAAATTTACGTCGCAAAAATTAAGAATTTTGCGACGTAGGATGACAAAATAAATGGGGCGCAGGACAGACAATTTGCCCGGATTGGTCTGTAACCCTCTGGAGACGGAAATACGCGGAGGGTTCTTTGTGCTGGCGCATGCACTCGTTGGCGTTGCGCAGGGGGCTTCCCTGTCCCGGCAACCGGCACCGGGGGGCAATGTTGCCCGCCTGATCGTGGGGCCGGGGTCATGGCTGCGTGCCACCCTGCTTGAACTGGCGAGCTCAGGTGAACGGGATTATATCCTGCGCGGCGGCATCATGGAGTTTGACAGCACTGGTCCACTGCATGTGCTATGGACGCGTCTTGGCGTGGAAGAGCCTGGTGGAACGCTGGTTCTGGCAGCCCGCAAACCAGAGTCAGGGCTATTGCTGGTTGACGTAACGTTTCATGCAGATGTAACCCGCGCACCGCTGGAAATCGTGTTCAAGCAGGTTTCTCGCCTGACCGTGACTTACGATGAGGTGGCCAATATTACCCTGATTGGGGTGCTTGGTGCCGTGGCCTCCCGCCTTGATGGAAATGTCTGGGCCGTCGTGCGCGTGCCGGGTAACGCCTGCGGCCTGTCGGCTGCAAATAGCGAATGTATTCAGAATGATTGCGAACATTCTGTAGTTTATATGAAAACCTATGTATCTGAAAACTCAGAAGATTCTCATATAATTATAAGAAAAATAAGCAGAAAAATATAGTATAGAACACAATTCAATGAATAAAAGCATCAGTATTGTTTCAAAAACGAAATATACACTTTCTGGTTCGTGCGCTCTCCAGCTTCTTGAGGGCGTGCCTGAAGGGATCGTGGTGATCGATGGCCAGAACAGCATTTCGCGCCATGGGCGTAGGCCTGTCCATGGATGATTTTGGCACCGGCTTTTCCAGCCTGACGCGCCTGATGCGCCTTCCCCTGACCGAAATCAAGATCGACCGCAGCTTCATCATGAACCTTGAACATGATGCAAACGCTCAGGCCGTTACGACGGCGGTAATCGGCATTGGCAGCGGGCTGGGCATGACGGTCGTGACCGAAGGGGTGGAAACGCTCGAGCAGAAGGCGCTTCTGCAAATGCTGCATTGCGATGTCATGCAGGGTTACCTGTTTTCCAGGCCGCTTCCCCCTGATGCACTCGGGCAATGGCTTCTCTCCCGTAAAAATGGGCAGACCGTGCCGCAGGCCATTCAATAATTTAAATAGAACTGAGGATATATCGCATGGGAAAGGAAATATTTCCTGTAACGAGCGAAAACGTAAATTCAGATATCTGCATGGATATGCTGGAGCAGGCCCGCGATGGCGTTATTATTATTGACGACAGAAACTGCATTGTCTTTTTTAACAAAGCGGCAGAACAACTCTGGGGATATACAGAGGCTGAGGTAAAGGGGCGCAATGTCAAATGCCTCGTGCCAATGCCCTATCGCCAGGATCATGATGGTTTTATTGCCCATAACCGCGAGACAGGCCTCAACCGCATTGTAGGCACATCACGCGAGATCACGTTTGAAAGCAAGAACGGCGATTATGTCTCGGCCGAGATGTCCATCTCCACGGCACTGATCGGCAAGGATCAGAAACGATACTACATGGCCTTTATGAAAGGGGTCACCGAAGAGAGCCACCGCAGGAAGCTGCTTGACCTGCAGAACAAGGTTTTCCGCTCTCTGTCAGGCGACATGCTGATACAGGACGTGGCGGATCTGGTCTGTCAGGGTGTGGAAGAGTTCGTGCCCAACACCGTTGCCGTGTTGATGCAGCTCACGGCAGAGCACCGCCTGGAGGTTCTGTCAGGCTCAGGCATGCCGCGCCGGTTCATGACGGCGCTGGAGAATATGATTCTCACGGAAGCAGATATCACCGCCCTGGCCAATGATCTGGATGAAGCGAATTCCGTTGTATGGGAAAGTTATCGCTCGCTCGGTATCTCGCTCGGGCTGCATGAGTGCTGGGCTTCGGCCATCAGGGCGCCCAACGGGCGTATTTCCGGCATTCTGGCGCTGTATTCGCGCAATCAGCACAAGGTGGCCGACTGGCCGCAGAAGATCGTATCGGGCGCGGTACCGTTCTGTGGTGTTGTGATCGAGCAGTATGAGGCCCGGCAGCATATTTCACAGCTCGCCAATTATGATCCGCTGACCGGCTTTCTGAACCGTTCATCGCTGCATAAGCTGCTCAAGTCGATGATCAGCCGGCCTGGCGACAACCATTTTGCCGTGCTGCTGCTGGATCTTGATCGCTTTCGGGACATCAATGATGCGCTGGGACACATACAGGGTGATACATTCCTCAAGGTCATTGCCGAGCGGCTGAAAACGCTGTGCCGCAGCAACTATATCCTCAGCCGTTCAGGCGGGGATGATTTTGTCATCATCATTCCCAATGCCACGGCCGAAACGGCGGTCGACTTCATCAAGATGGTGGCGGACGCCATGCACCACCCGTTGGAAGTCGGGGGCAATCATCTCTCGACCTCCTTCAGCACCGGTATCGCGACATTCCCCGAAAACGGGCCCGATGGCGAATCCCTGATCAGCCATGCCGAAATGGCCATGCGCCAGGCCAAGAAGGAAGCCCGCGGCAGCTATCGCCTGGTCAGTTCGATCGACAGCAAGGATGCACAGGACCGGCTCGTGCTGGGCAGTGCGTTGCGTGAATCCCTCTCCCAGGGGCTGCTCAACCTGCATTACCAGCCTCAGATCGAAGCCCGGACAGGAGAGATTTATGGCGTGGAAGCGCTGGCGCGGTGGAACCATCCCGCCCTTGGCAACATCTTTCCCTCCCGCTTCATCGCCGTAGCCGAGGAAACAGGGCAGATCGAGGCGATCGGCCGATGGTCGCTGGAGAAAGCGTGCCGCCAGATCACGCAGTGGGACCGTGATGGCGTGCATATCCCGGTTGTTTCGGTCAACCTTTCGGCTGGGCATTTCCATAACCGTTCGCTCGTATCGATGATCGCGGACCTGCTGCATAAATATGACCTCTCGCCCGAGCGGCTGACCGTTGAAATCACGGAAAGTGTCATGATGGATGAAAGCGAGGAGACAATGAACGTCCTTGCCGCCATTCGTAAGCTGGGGGTTGGCCTGTCGATGGATGATTTTGGCACCGGCTTTTCCAGCCTGTCGCGCCTGACACGGCTGCCACTGACCGAAATCAAGATCGACCGCAGCTTCATCATGAATCTGGAGCACGATGCAAATGCGCAGGCGGTTACAACTGCAGTGATCGGTATTGGCAACCGGTTGGGCATGACGGTTGTAACCGAGGGGGTGGAGACTGAGGTCCAGTATGATTTGCTTGAAAGCCTGCACTGCGATGTTCTGCAGGGCTATCTGTTTGCCAAGCCCATGTCTGCCACGGATCTGGAAACGTGGTTTCGCAAACCGCGCAAGCTCATGCCAGCGATGATGAAAAACAGGAAAAAACCCTCCAGCTAGGCAGGCGGCCCACGGTTTTGTCTGAGTGGCTGTTTGAAACGGCAGCCTCCAGATTTTTTCCCTTTTGCCAATGAACTGTTTTCAAACAGTTCCTGGGATTGAGTAAGGGTCAGCCCTTCATCATCCGAAAGGACGTATGGTTTGCTGCGGGGCCGAACTGCGCATCTGTCAGGACCATGTTGTCGCGGCCCTGACATGACAACAGAACCCGGCCTGCAAACGGGCAGGGGACGAAATCGGCCTGTTTAAGGCCATATCAGGAATGGCTGTTTTCTGCCGTTTTTTGTGTTATTTTTTTCAAGTACCACTTGAAAGGGTATGTCCGCGGCGGGATTCGAACCCACGGCCCCAGGATTCATACCACTTCGGCTTTCACCGCCGCCATGAGCATGGCGTTCGTGGTCTGGACTGTCCCTTCACCATGGACCGCGTGCGGTCTACAGGTGCTGCCCATCCAGTCTCTACACCTTGCCGGCATAAACCGGCCTTGGCTCGGGATTGGCACGGCTTTCGCCAGAGCGTTCCCCGAATTTGAGCAGATCCGCCATGGGGTTTCCCGTCATGGCGCCCAATTTGAAAACCAGGAATCCTGTGCTCTATCCGGCTGAGCTACGCGGACATACTGCCAGCTTTCTAACCGAGCCCATGCGTGCGGGCAAGGGCAATTTTCCCTTTAGCGCCGCCTGCGCGCCTTCTGCGCAAGGCCGCACAGGCGGGCCACATGCCGCAGCCCCAGCACGATGTCGGGGCTGCCGGTCTGCTTGCAGGCCAGCTCCAGCGCCTGAGTATCCTGTGCCGCCTCAAGCAGGGCGGCAGCCGACCAGGCATTGAGTGCCTGCCCAAAACTGTCCGTGCGTTTGAAAAACACCGGCGGCCGCAACTGCCGCATGGCTTCCGCGCGGCCCATCCCGCCATCCATGGCCAGCCGCACCCGGCGCAGGCGGTGAATATGGGCCAGCAGCACACGCGCCAGCGCCACCGGGCTGCTGCCATCGGTCACCAGCGCGCGCTCGGCAGCGGCATCGGCGGCTTCGCGCTCGCCTGCCATCGCGGCAAAGGCCGCATCCTCCAGCGACACGCCAGCCGCATCACCCACGCAGGCGCGCACGTCCTCCAGCCCCAGCCTGCCGCCAGCACCGGCAAACAGGGCCAGTTTTTCCACTTCGCTGCGGGTGGCGGCGCGGTCCGGCCCCGCGCGTTCGACCATCCAGCCCAGCGCATCGGGGTCAATGTCCACCTTATGCCCCGCCAGCATCTGCCGGATCGCGCCTTCAAGCGCGCGGCCTTCCTCGGGGTAGCAGCCGATCACGCCGCAATGGCGGTCCTTTTCGGCAAAGGCGCGCAGCTTCGAGCGCGAGGCCAGGCCCGGCGCTTCGAGAATGACCAGCGTGTCGGACTCCTGCGCCAGGCAGCGTTGCAGGGCGGCCAGCACAGTGTCACCCACCTCGCGCAGCCAGATCACGCGCCGCCCCCCGGTCAGGGACAGGGCAGTGGTTTCCTCCTCCAGCCGGTCATGGTCCTCGTGGCCCAGCATGGCCACGCGAAACGGATCATTCAGGTCGGGGCAGATGGCCCGTGCCGCCGTCGTGGCCCGTTCGCGGATCAGCCCGGCATCATCTCCATGCAGCACGATGGCCCGCAGCGCGCCGGGCGCGTTCAGGGTCGTGCTGACGGAGCGGGCGTCGATCTTCACTGGTTCTCGTTCCCCCCGATGCTGATGCCCGACATGTCATCGTTCTCCAATGCCGATGGGCTGCGGCCCGAACGGGCAGGGGCCTGCATGGTGGTGTCTGGCGTGTTGTCCATGGGGCCGTTTTCATCGGGCATGGTCATGCCGCCGTTGTTTTCCTCGTTCAGCTGGGCATCGGTGCGGCCGGTGGCCATGGTGGGCAGGCCATCGGCTGCGGGGTGCTGGGCAGGCATCTGGTTATTGGGGTTGATGATGCCGTTGGGGTCGATGTAGCGCGGCTGGTTCTGCCCCCGCACCGAGCCGCTGACAGCGGGCTTGGCATGGGTGCGGAACCACACGGCCACTTCCTGCGTGATCTGCTCGGCCAGGTTCTTGGCCACGCGGGCGCGCACGCCTTCAAGGTTCAGGGTCTGGGCGAAATACTGCTCGTAATTGTTGTTCACCCCATCCACCACCGAGGCGTCGCCGCCTGCCAGCGTGACCGGGTTGTTGGACACGGTCTCCAGCGTCCAGTGCGCAAAGGCGGTGGTGCGCGTGCGGCCCGATGTGTTGTCGGCGTGGATGTCCACGGCCTCATTCATCAGGTAGGTGCGGATGCGCAGCACGTAGCCGGTCGGGTTTTCCGGCCCGGCGCCGCCCATATCCTGCTGCAGGGCCTGGCGCAGCAGCTGGCCATAGCGCTCTTTGATGCGCGCGACATAGACCTGCTTGAGTTCGGCCAGCACATTGGCGGTGGTGGGTTTGCCATCCGGGCCGATATGGCTTCCCGTTGTCTTGTACATCGGGGAAAAGCCACACCCTGCCAGCATGAGCAGGGCGCACAGCACGCCGGTGCGACGGACGGGAATGGCCATGTCTATTTTGCAACCACGAAATTGACGATGCGGCCGGGCACGTGGATGCGCTTGACGATCCGCGCCCCCTCAAGCAGGCGGGCCACGTTCGGCTCGGCTTCGGCCAGGGCGATCACCCTGTCCGCCGGCAGGTCGGGGGCCACGGCGATGGTGCCGCGCAACTTGCCCATGATCTGCACCGCAATGGTCAGTTCGCTGGCCTTGAGCAGGTCAGGGATGGCGGTGGGCCAGGCGCGTTCCACCACGGGCTGGCCGCCCGGCTCGAGCAGCGCCATCATCGCTTCCGCCTGGTGGGGCACCATGGGGGCGGCGAGCAGGGCCAGCATGGTGGCGGCCTCGCGGCGGGCAAAGGCCATGCCGTCATCGCCTGCCGCTTTCTCGGCCTCGGCCAGGGCGGAGGTGAGTTCATGCAGGCGGGCCACGGCCACGTTGGCGCTGAAGCCTTCAAGCGCCTCGGTCACGGCGGCAATGGCGCGGTGCGTGGCCCGGCGCAGGCCATCAGCCGCGCGTGAGAACGTGGCGGGGCAGGGGGCATCTGCCGGGGTCTGTTCGGCCACGGCGCGCACAAGGCGGAACAGGCGCTGCAGGAAGCGCGCGGAGGCTGCGACACCGGATTCCGTCCATTCCATGTCACGCTCGGGCGGGCTGTCAGACAGCACGAACCATCGCGCCGTATCCGCGCCAAACCGCTCGATGATGGCCACGGGCGCTACCGTGTTGCGCTTGGACTTGGACATCTTTTCCACGCGGCCGATCGTGACCGGCGCACCGTTGTCGCGGCGCACCGCGCCATCGCCCCTGCGCTCGACTTCCTCGGGGTAGAGCCAGTTGCCATCCGCGTCGCGGTAGCTTTCGTGGTTGACCATGCCTTGGGTGAACAGCCCGTTGAAGGGTTCATCCACATGCAGGTGCCCGGTCTCGTGCATGGCGCGGGTAAAGAAGCGGGCATAGAGCAGGTGCAGGATCGCATGCTCGATGCCGCCAATATACTGGTCCACCGGCAGCCAGCCATCGGCGGCGGCAGGCAGGGTGGGGGTAGCGGCGTTGGGTGCGGTAAAGCGGGCGAAATACCATGAGCTGTCCACAAACGTGTCGCAGGTATCGGTCTCGCGCTCGGCAGGCTTGCCGCAGTTGGGGCAGGCTACGTGCTTCCAGGTGGGGTGATGCGCCAGCGGGTTGCCGGGGCGGTCGAAGGTCACGTCCTCGGGCAGCTTTACGGGCAACTGGTCATCGGGCACGGGCTGCGCGCCGCAATCGGTGCAGTGGATGACGGGGATCGGGCAGCCCCAGTAGCGCTGGCGCGAGATGCCCCAGTCGCGCAGGCGCCAGTTGACCACGCCCTGGCCAATACCCATGCCTTCAAGCCGGGTAATGGCCTCTTTCTTCGCCGCATCCGTGTCCAGCCCGTCAAGGAAGCCGGAGTTGAACAGCGTGCCGTGGCCGTCACAGGCCTTGTCGGTCATGGTGAAGGTCGCGGCCTCCGCCCCCGGCGGCAAAATGACAGGCGTGACAGGCAGGTTGTATTTGCGCGCGAAGTCAAGGTCGCGCTGGTCGCCACAGGGGCAGCCGAATACAGCGCCCGTGCCGTAATCCATCAGCACGAAATTCGCGATCCAGACCGGGAAGGACTTATCGGGCATGAAGGGGTGGCTGACACGCAGCCCGGTGTCGAAGCCGCGCTTCTCGGCGGTTTCGATCGCCTCTTCCGATGTGCCAAGGCGCTGGCATTCGGCAATGAATTCCTGCGCCTTCGCATTGCCCGCAGCCACCTTGGCCGCCAGCGGGTGGTCGGCGGCAATGGCGAGGAAGGACATGCCGAACAGCGTGTCGGGGCGGGTGGTGAACACCTCGACCGAATCAAGATCGGTGTCGAAGCCCGCGGGTGGCGCGTGCAGGCCAAAGCGGACCTTTGCCCCTTCCGAGCGGCCAATCCAGCGCTCCTGCATGGTGCGCACGCGCTCGGGCCAGCGCGGCAGGGTGGACAGGCCCTCAAGCAGTTGCGGGGCGAATTGGGTGATCCTGAGGAACCACTGCGAGAGCTTTTTCTGCTCGATCAGCGCGCCTGAGCGCCAGCCGCGCCCGTCCACCACCTGCTCGTTGGCGAGCACGGTATTGTCCACGGGGTCCCAGTTGACCCAGCTTTCGCGGCGCTCGACCAGCCCGCCCCTGAGCATGTCGAGGAACAGCTTCTGCTGCTTGCCATAATATTCAGGCAGGCAGGTCGCGATCTCGCGGTCCCAGTTGAAGGAGAAGCCAAGGCGCTTCAGCGTGGCGCGCATGGCGGCGATGTTGTCCATCGTCCACTTGCCGGGGTGCACGCCGCGCTCGCGCGCCGCGTTCTCGGCGGGCAGGCCGAAGGCATCCCACCCCATCGGGTGCAGCACGCTGAAGCCCCGCGCGCGCTTGTACCGCGCCACCACATCGCCAAGCGTATAGTTGCGCACATGACCCATGTGCAGCTGGCCTGACGGGTAGGGGAACATCTCCAGCACGTAATATTTGGGCCGGTCGGCGGGAGGCACGTCTGGCACGTCGAAGATGCCCGAGGCCGCCCAGCGTTCCTGCCACTGCGGCTCGGCCGTGTGGAAATCATAGGCGGGGGTGGCGTTGTCCGGTGGGGTGCTGGTTTCGGTCATCTTCTTCTGGTTCGGTATGCGGAGGGCGGGCGGCATGCGCCTGCCAGAAGGGCCGGGCAGCGCGCTACCCGGCCGGGATTGATAACAGCGCGCGGCCTAGTGCTGGCCGCTATCGGTGCGGAGCTGGCGGGCGCGGGTCAGGATGCGGGCCGTGATGTCAGACACGGTGTTGGCGGCAACGGGGGTATCGACCCACTGCCCGTCCTCATAGGCCTGGCGGAACACCGACACGCGCACCGCATCCGAGCGCAGGCTGCGCGAGAGGACGAAGCAGGTAATCTTGAAGCGTTCATCCTTGGTGGCGGGCGGGGTGTACCAGTCCGTCAGGATCACGCCTGCTACCGCATCGGCCGAGGCAAACGGCATGAAGGACAGCGTATCGAGCGCCCCACGCCACAAAAAGGCGTTGACCCCGTTGCTTTCCAGCGGCGTGGAGCCGCCATTGGCGCCACGATCTTCCTTCAGCAGGCGGTTCTGGGGCACGGCCAGCCCGCTTTTGTCGTGTTGCGGCGCGCTGCCACAGCCTGCCAGCAGGCTGGCGGCCAGCAGGGCGGGGAGTGCGGCGCGTGGCAGCAGGGCACGGCCCGAGGGGGCGGCAGAGGGAGCGGGATGGAACGGGCGAAGGGTCATGATGCCTCTGTGGACGCCGGGGATGGCCCCCGCATGTGGTGATCCGGCCACGCGCCCGGACACCGGCGGGCATGCCGGGCAGGGGCGTTGCGGCCTGTCGCGTTATCCTTCTTCATATCCTGCCGCGCCTGTCACGCCAAGTCGCATGGGCACTTTACCGTGCCCTGCGTGACAATCGGGCCATTGAAGCGCAAAAATGGACCCATACGCCAACTGCTGCGGAACATGATGAAACACGCGCTTACAGGCTCTGTCGCTTTCCTGCTCATGACCGGGCTGCTTCCCGCCACTCCGGCGCAGGCGGCGGTGGCGGCTGCCGCAAGCCCGACCAGCACCCGTGCGGCGGACATGGCGGCCCGCCTGCAACCCGCCGAACAGCAGACCGTGCTCCAGGCCCGTCCTGCGCCGCTCACCGCCGGGGCAGAGGACGCACCCGGCCTGCTGGCCTGGCCGGGCGTGCCCCGGCTGGGGCTGCCGGTGCTGCGCATGCCAACCTTCGCCACCCCCGTGCAACCCGGTGATGCCGCGGCCCGGCCCATGCTGCCGTGGCTGGCGCTGGCCGCGACATGGGATCCCGACCTTGCCCGCCGCGCGGGCGTGGCCCGCGCCCGGGCGGAATGGCTGCATGGCCGCGCGGTGCTGCGCGTGGGCGGCGTGGATACACTGCCCTCGGGGCGGTTGCAGGGCGGCGAGGATCAGGTGCTGGCGGGCAGCATGGCGGGCATGATCGGGGCGGGGCTTTTATCGGGCCATGTGCTGCCGGTCTTTGGCTCGGTCGTGCGTGAGGAGCAGGTGCGCGCCGATGGCGCGGCCCCCGAGCGCAGCGCGCCGGTCAGGGCCGCTGACCTTGCGCCCCACAGCCTGCTGGGCGTGGCCACGGCGCTGGAGGTGGCCCATGGCGGGGCCATGCTGTGTGGCGGCATGGCCCCGTGCCAGGAGGTTACGGGGCTGGAGGCCATGGTGCATGAGGCATGGCATTTTCCCGGCATGATCATGGCCGTGCCGGGAGGCGACCTGTCGGGGCATGCCGTGCCCGCTGGCGCCGTGCATGGCGCCGACACCGCGCCCGCGCTGAATGCTGTAGCCACGGGGGTGGACATGGAGCAGGTCAGCCCCGACAGGCCCGACGTGCTGGGCGAGATGCTGCGCAAGGCCGTGCGCGATGGTGATATCAGGCCCGCGCAGGTGCAGGCCATGGTTACGCATATTCTGGCCTCGTTTTACATGGCGGGCAGTCTTGACCATCCGCCGCCTTTCGCTGCTGCCCGCACCGGCGTGCAGCCCCCGCCGGTCGATACGCTGGTGGGGGATGTGGAGGCCGAGGGCGCGGTGCTGCTGCAAAACGAGAATCGTGTCCTGCCCTTTGACCCCGCCCTTGGCCCGGTGCTGGTGCTGGTGCACCCCGCCATGCATGGGCCTGCCGACCTGCTGGCCGACGGGCTGCGCCATGCCGGGCTGAATGTGACGGTGGTTGTCGCGCCTGATGGCGCGGGGGCTACGGGCACGCTCCCGCCCGCCTGCGCGCAGGCGGCCCGCACGCTGGTGCTCAGCGCCAGCAATGACGATAACCGGATGATCACCACCCTGGCCGAGCTTGGCGGCCATGTGGCCGTGGTGCTGACCGCCGATGACCCCGACAGGCAGATGCCCTGGCTCGATGCGGTCGATAGCGTGGTGCAGGGCTGGACATGGCGCGATGAATACGCGCCCGCGCTGTCGGCGCTCCTGTCGGGGCAGCAGGATTTCTCGGGTCATCTGCCGGTAACATTGACCGGCGGGCTTTACCCGCCGGGCATGGTCGATGCGAATTACCGCGCTTTCGAGCGCGCGCATGTCGTGCCGCTGTTTCCGTTTGGCTATGGGCTGTCGACCCGTGGGCGGCTGACGTTGAGCGAACTGCACGTGACGCGTGAGGGTAATCACCTCAATGCCAGTTTCACGCTCTCCAATCCCGGCACGGCGGCGGTGCGGGCCGTGCCCCAGCTTTATGTTGAAACCCCGCCCGACCTGCCGGGCAATCCGCGCAGGCTGGCTGCCTGGCGCAGCGTGATGGTCACGCCGGGGCATCCGGTGCGGCTCAGCGTGCCGGTCAGCCTGCGGCTGGCGGGGCAGTGGAACGCGACAGGTGGCAACTGGGCCGTGGCGGCAGGCGATTATACGCTCTCGCTCGGGTTTTCATCGGTCATGCTGGTGCGGCACGCAACACTGCACCTGCCCGCGCTACACGTGCCCGCCACGCTGGAAAACCAGCCTGCCCCGGTGGTGACCGCTGAATAAGCCGTAACGGATAAAAGTTTTGGTGAAGCTTTTATTCAATCACTTACTGCCCGGGCCGGATGACGGTGCAGGGCAGGCCCTGGTTTTTCAGCGTAGCGCAGGCCTGTGTCGCGGCTGATTGCGAAAGCCCGGCCAGGCGGGCGCGATAGATCAGGCCCGTAGGCCGCCTGACCGGAATGACCAGGCTGCGCGCGCCCTGCAGGGCCGCAAAATCACCCTGCCGGGCCATGGAGTTGGCAAAGCGGGCCTGCCCCTCTGCCGAGAAGGCGCCCACCTGCACCATCCATGCCCCATATCCGGCGCCAGCGCTTGGCGCGGCCGCGGCTGCCGTGCGGGCATCGGTATGGCAGGCGGTGCTGCCGGGGTCATAGGCAAGGTTGGCATCATGCACGCAGGCCGTGCGGTGCTGCACGGGGGCGGGCGGGTTCAGCGTGGCGTACTGCACGTAGGTATGGTCAGGCTGGATCGTGGTGCCATTGCCCAGCGGGGCCGGCGTGGAGGTGACCCGCTGGCTGGAGGAGCCATAAACCGCCAGCGGCCCGCTCAGCGCCACTTCATTGCCAAGATTGGGGGTGATGATGCGTAGGTAGCGAACCGTCTGGCTGGGGAGCGGGCGGCCATTTTCAAGGTAGTCGTTCAGCCGTTCCGTGCCCGCGTTATAGGCGGCAAGAAAGCCCGGCGCGCCATACAGCCCGTACAGGATGCGGATATAGGCCGTGCCCGCGAGGATGTTGTTGTGCGGGTCATACGGGTCGGAGCCGAGGTGGTTGCGGCGCTCCATGTCGGCATAGGTGGGCGGCATGAGTTGCATCAGCCCGATTGCCCCGCTGGCCGAGCGCGTGAGGTGACCATCAATATATTCATGCCCGCCCGATTCCTTCTGGATCACGGCGCGAATCCATTCCTGCGGCACGGCAAAACGGCTGGAGGCATCGGCAATATAGGGCTGCCACGGGTCGCTCGCCGGTCCCGGCGGGCGGTAGGCGGCCTTGCCCCTGTAGTAACTGTTATAGCTGGCATGGGTGCGGCTGCCGCTGCCCCCGCCCGGTGACGTGGCGCAGGCGGCAAGCCCGAGGCCTGCAATGGCGACAAGAAACAGGCGCGTCATGTCCCGCAGGGAGGGTGGTGCAGGGAGCATGTTCAGATCAGGCACAGTTCCGCCAGTTCGTTGCGTAGGGCTTCGGGCAGGACATCGCCCGCATGGCTGTTTGCCAGAAGGTCGGGGGGCGCGTCTGCGGGCTTGAGGTAGCGCCAGCCCTGAAAGGCACGCATGGCGCGCGGGCTGACGGGAATGATCTCGGGCGCCATGACCACCCGCGCGCAGGCCACGCCATCATCGCGCGTGTCGGGTTCGATGGCGGTAATGCGCTGGCGGCACAGGATGCGCCCGGCAATCACGCGGTAGATTGACCCGCCATCAAGTATTTCGGCCGCCCGGCGCGGATACATGCGGGTGCGGAACCATGGCTGGCCCGAGGGGCTGGTGCCATCAAGGTCATCAAGGGGCGGGATCTGGAGCGACTGGCGGGCGGCGAGTTCCTCAAGGGAATGGACGCCAACCGCCAGCTTGACCATATGCAGCATGCCTGTCCCTTACCGCGCGGGAGCCGCAAGGTCGCCCTGCGCCTCGTGCAGGAAGGTCTCGCGGAAGCGCTTTTCGTCAATGCTGCGCACGATATGCATCACCCGCATGGGGCTGCCCTTGGGCGCCAGCGCATCAGGCACCACAAAGGCATGGCCGTAATGCGGGCCGCGACTTGTGTCGATATCCATGCGGGCATCGACGGCGGAGGTGACCAGCGTGGGGTCGGCGGCAATCGCGGTGGTCATTTCATCCCACATGGGCAGCGGGTCGTAATAACTGCCGATATAGGTGGTGAGCGGCGTTTTCCGGCTGGTAATCTGGCCCAGATACGCGCGCGAGAGCATGAGGTCGTTCGATACGCTGCCCACCACCGTGATCTTCTTCCACGGCGCGGTGAGGGTGATATGGGCGGCCTCGGGGTCAAAGATCATGTTGAAGTCGGAGGCGAAATCCGCGTTGCCGGTAATCGACATCATGCTCGTATCAAGCATGCCCCCCATGAAGATGAGCTGCTTCGCCGTCTCGGCAAAGGTCGGATCCTGACGGATGGCCAGGGCGATGTTGGTCAGCGGGCCTACGGCCACGATCGTGACTTCATGCGGGTGGGCGTGCACCTGTTCGATCAGGAACTGCACGGCGCTCTGCTTTGCGGGCGGGGTGTGCGGCGCGCCTTCCTTCATGGCCCCGATGGCGGGCTGCACGTCAGGGGCAGTGTCGATGGAGCCAATGCCGCCCCATGCGCCTTTCCACGGAATCGCGCCGTACTGCTGCTCATGCAGGCGCATTTCGGCACGGGTGTTGACCAGCGGGTAGACCGCGCCATCGGCCACCGGCACGTCCGCCTTGCCAATGATTTCCAGCAGGCGGCGCAGATGGGCGGATTCCGCGTTTTCCCATCCATCACCACTTGTCACCGTAAAGCCCAACACGCGCACATCGGGGTTGAACAGCAGCGGAATGGTGGAAAGCTGGTCCGACCCGCCCGGGCCAAGGAAGTCGTTATCCTCGATCACCAGTTCCGGGCCGCCCGTGGCGGGTGCCGCCATGGCGGGCATGGCCATGAAGGCAAGGGCTGCGGCGGTGGCGGCGAGGCGGGTGGACCGCGAAAAGATGGATGACAACACGCGACAATCTCCCTGCCCTGAATGCATGGCCCTATCGTATGGCCTAATGCCTCAAAGCACCAGCGCGGCCAGCAGGCTTTCCAGCCGCAGGCGGCCCGCGGCGGTGGCGCGCAGGCGCCGTGCGGCAGGGTCGAGCACCAGATAGCCTTCTTCGGTTGCCATGTTCAGAATGTCGGCATCAAGCGCATCAGGCATAGCCATGCCAGTGCGCCGGGCGAAGCGGGTGGTGTCAATGCCTTCGGCCAGGCGCAGGCCCATCAGCAGCATTTCACGTGCGCGGTCGCGGTTATCGAGCCGCATGTCGGGGTGAGCGCCGGTGCCGGTGCGCTCCACGCGCTCGGCCCACGGCTCGGGCGCGCGGTGGCGGCGGGTGGCGCAGGTCACGCCATTGCGGGTCAGCCGCCCATGGGCGCCGGGACCGATGCCGAGGTAGTCGCCATAGCGCCAGTAGGTCAGGTTATGGCGGCTCTCGGCACCGGGGCGGGCGTAGTTGGATATCTCGTAGCCCAGCAGGCCATGCCGTGCCGCTACTTCAGCGGTGAGTTCATACAGCCGTGCCGCGTCATCGCCTTCAGGCAGGCGGAAGCGGCCCTGGCGGTACAGCCCCTCGAATTTCGTGCCCGGCTCGATGGTGAGCTGATAGAGCGACAGGTGATCGGACACCAGCGCAAGGGCGGCTTCAAGCTCGGCCCGCCATGCGGCCTCGGTCTGTCCCGGCCGGGCATAGATCAGGTCGAACGAGATGCGGTCGAACAGGTTCCGCGCGGTCTCGAGTGCCGCGATGGCCTGCGGGGCGTCATGCTCGCGGCCTAAAAAGCGCAGGGCTTCGGGGTCAAGGCTCTGGATGCCCATTGAAATGCGGTTGACCCCCGCCTCGCGGAAGGCACGCAGCAGCCCGGTCTCCACGCTCGTCGGGTTGGCCTCGAGCGTGATTTCCACGTTATCGGTAAAGCCGAATGCGGTGCGGGCATCGGCAATCAGCCCTGCCACCGTCTCGGGCGCCATGAGGGATGGCGTGCCGCCGCCAAAAAAGATGGAGCTGATGGTCGGGCGCTCGGCAGGGGTATCGCCCATCAGCGCCGCTTCATGTGCAAGTTCGCGCCTGAGCGCGCTACCAAAGCGGGCGCGGGGAATTTCATCACGCACATGGCTGTTGAAATCGCAGTACGGGCATTTGGACAGGCAGAACGGCCAGTGCACGTACAGCGCCAGCGGCTCGGTCATGTCGGATGCGAGACTGTGTGAAAAACCGGCCAACGAAACCCCTTGAGAACTGTAAAAAGTTTTTGGTGAAGCTTTTTTCAAAAAACTTCAAAAAGAATGCCGCCTTTTTGAAAAAAGGCGGCACCCAAAAACTTTTATTTTTTATCAGATCGCCAGCCGCACACCCAGCTCCACCACGCGGTCGGGCGGAATGCGGAAGAACTCGGTGGCTGGCGTCGCATTGCGCGCCATGAACAGGAACAGCGACATGCGCCAGCGCGAGAGCTTGGGCACCGAGGAGCGCACCAGAAGCTCGCGACTGGTGAAGTAGGAGGCCTGTAGCGCATCGAAGTCCAGCCCGCTGGCCTTCAGGTCTTCGAGCGCGCGGGGCAGGTTGGGCATTTCCATAAAGCCGTAGCGCAGGATGATGCGGTAAATGTCGGGCGCCAGTTCCTGCAACGCCACGCGGTGGCCGTGATCGGCCTCGGGCTGGTCAAGCGTCTGCACGGTTACGAACAGCACGTGGTCGTGCAGCACCTTGTTGTGCTTGAGGTTGTGCAGCAGGCAGGCAGGCACGAATTCGGGGTTGCCGGTCATGTACACCGCCGTGCCCGGCACGCGGATGATGCGCGACTGCGGCAGGCGGGCCAGGAACGAGTTCATCGGCATGCTGTCCTGCTTCTGCCGGTTCATGATGAGCTGGCGGCCTTTTTTCCACGTCGTCATCATCAGCGTCAGCACGATGCCCAGCAGCACCGGCACCCAGCCGCCCTGCGGGATCTTGAGCGCGTTTGAGGCGAAGAACGTCGTATCAAGCAGGAAGAAGCCACCAAATGTGGCAACCGCCGCAGGGCGCGACCAGTGATACAGCCTGCGGAACACCACCATGGCCAGCACGCAGGTGCACATGAACGTGCCCGTCACCGCAATGCCGTAGGCCGAGGCCAGCGCATCGGAACTGCGGAAGGCCAGCACCAGCAGCAGCGCCCCCACCATGAGGAAGCGGTTGAACTCGGGCAGGTAGATCTGGCCCTCTTCCTCCGCATTGGTGTGGGTCACGCGCAGGCGCGGCAGGTAGCCAAGCTGGATGATCTGGCGGCACAGCGAGAATCCGCCCGAAATACCCGCCTGGCTGGCAATCACCGTAGCCATGGTGGACAGGATGATCATCGGCACCTGCATCCAGTGCGGGCCGAGCAGGAAGAAGGGGTTCTCGAGCGCCTTGGGCTCGGAGATGATGAGTGCGCCCTGCCCCAGATAGTTCAGCGCCAGGCACGGCAGCACGCAGAACAGCCACGCATAGCGGATGGGCTGGCGGCCAAAATGCCCCATATCGGCATAAAGCGCCTCAGCACCCGTGACCGACAGCACCACCGAGCCAAGGGCAATGAACGACAGCCACCCGTGATAGATGATGAACTGCACCGCATAGGTGGGCGATATGGCCAGCAGCACCTTGGGGTGGTGCAGGATTTCAAGCCCGCCGAGTATGCCCAGCAGGCTGAACCACACCAGCATGATGGGGCCGAATATGGTGCCCACCTTGCCCGTGCCGTAGCACTGCACCGAGAACAGCCCCACCAGCACCATGAGTGCGATGGGAATGACCAGGTCATGGGCCGCGGGGAAACTGACCTCAAGCCCTTCCACCGCCGAGAGCACGGAAATGGCGGGCGTGATCATGCCATCGCCAAAGAACAGGCACGCGCCGCCGATTCCCACCATGCCGAGCGCGATGCGCATGCGGTTGCTCGGTGCGACGCGCTGGGCGAGCGACATGAGCGAGATGATCCCGCCCTCGCCATTATGGTCGGCGCGCATGATCAGGATGACGTATTTCACCGTCACGATCAGCAGCAGCGACCAGATGATGAGGCTGAGCACGCCCAGTATTTCCCACGGCTCGATCCTGTGGTGCTGCGATACGACCATGATGGTCGAGCGCAGGGCGTAGATCGGGCTGGTGCCGATATCGCCAAACACCACGCCGAGCACGCTGAGCAGGGCGGCAAAGCCCACCGGGTTTGCCGCATGCTCGTGCTGGTCGGCGCCGTATTCGGTAATCTTGGGCGCGGCATTGGCCTGCTGTGCGGCAGGCGCGGAGTGCGCGCCGCCATCCGGCGTCGTTGAGGATCCGGGGGCAACAGGCCCCGTGGGTTGCGTCATGTCGTGACGGCTCCGCGGCAATGAAGACTGAAAACCGGCATCACATCGCAACCGGATAGTTTCGCATTACCGCCTCGCCCCATGCGCAGCAAGGCCCCTGTGTGCTCGGGTGCCATTCCACCCCGTTCAGGCGTGGGCGGGACGGGCCCCGAAAATGGCGCTGCCCACCCGCACCAGCGTGGCCCCGCAGGCAATCGCGGTCTCGAAATCAGCCGACATGCCCATCGACACCACCGGCAGCCCGTGGCGCGCCGCCATGCCTGCAAGCGTGCGGAAATGCGGCGTGGGGTCGGCATCATGCGGCGGGATGCACATCAGCCCGCGCACGCTCGCGCCAAAGCGGGTCATGCTGTGGGTGATGAAGGCGTCTGCCTCTTCCAGCCTCACGCCCGATTTCTGGCTTTCATCGCCGGTGTTCACCTGCACCAGCAGTCCGGGCAGGCGGCCCGCCTTATCCGCAGCCCGTGCCAGTGCGTCCGACAGGGCAGGGCGGTCGAGGCTTTCGATCATGTCCGCGATTTTGACCGCTTCCAGCGCCTTGTTGGTCTGGAGCCCGCCAATGATGTGCAGCCTAAGATCGGGAAAGCGCTCGCGCAGTTCAGGGAATTTGGCGGCGGCTTCCTGCACGCGGTTCTCGCCAAACAGGCGCTGGCCTGCCTCGAGCGCTGCGATGACGCTGGACTGCGGATGGAATTTCGACACCGCCACCAGCCCTACGCTGGCGGGGTCGCGCCCTGCTTCGCGCGCGCTCGTTGCAATGCGGGTGCGGATATCGCCCAGGGCCTGTGCTATGGATGCGGATGTTGACATGGCCCTAGGCTTGGCCTGAATAGCGGCCCGGTCAAGCCCCAAGGCGCCGTCGCGTCGTGAAGGGTCGCATTTGCAGGTCAGGATTACATGAAGTCTCCCCCGTCCCCGTCGTCGCGCCCCGATGGCCGCCCCGATGCCCGCCGCAATCGCGCGGGCCGCCCCGACCGGCGTGGCGGCAAGGTCGCCCCTGACCCCACGCGCGACATTGCTTTCGATATCGTTGAAGGGGTGATCGTCCATCGCCGCATGCTCGATACATCGCTCGAGCATTCTGCCGCCGCCCGCACCGCCGAGCCGCGCGACCGCGCCGCCGCCCACCGGCTGGCCGCCACCGTGCTGCGCCACATGGGCACGGCCAACGAGGTGCTGGCCCCCTTCCTCAAGCGCGAGCCGCCCGAGCCGGTGCGCGTGGTGCTGCTCATTGGCGTGGCGCAACTGCTGTTTCTTGACACGCCGCCGCATGCCGCCGTGGCCACCTCGGTGGCGCTGGCGCGCAGGCGGGGGCTGGTGCCGTTTGCGGGGCTGGTCAACGCCGTGCTGCGCCGGGTGGCAGGTGGCGGGGCTGAAGCGCTGGAAGGGCTGGACCAGCCCCGGCTCGATGTGCCGGCGTGGCTGTGGCAGTCCTGGGGCCGGCTGGCCCGTCCCATTGCCAGCGCGCTGGGCCACGAGCCGCCGCTCGACCTGACCATCAAGCCCGGCTGCGAGGCCCCGCCCGGGGGCGAGGTCATGCCCAATGGCAGCGTGCGTTTCGCGGCGGGCACGGTCAAGGTGGCCGAACTGCCCGGCTTTGCCGAGGGCACGTTCTGGGTGCAGGACATGGCGGCAACGCTGCCCGCGCGCCTGCTGAACGTGACGAAGGGCGAGCGCGTGGCCGATCTGTGCGCGGCTCCCGGCGGCAAGACCGCGCAACTGGCCTGCGCGGGGGCGGAGGTATTCGCCATCGAGCGCGAGGGCCGCAGGCTTGAGCGCCTGCGCGCCAACCTCGCCCGGCTGGGGCTGGCGGATGTGAAGGTGATCCACGCCGATGCCGCCACATGGAAGCCCGAAGCCCCGCTCGATGCCATCCTGCTCGATGCGCCGTGCTCGGCGACTGGCACCATCCGCCGCCACCCCGATGCCATGTGGATCAAGCGCCCGCGTGACATCGCCACCATGACCGAGGGGCAGGACCGCCTGCTGGCCGCCGCCCGCGACATGCTGCGCCCCGGCGGCCGCCTGGTCTATGCCGTGTGCTCGCTCCAGCCCGAGGAAGGCGAGCAGCGCGCCCGCGCGGCTCAGGCCATGGGCCTGATCCCCGATCCGTTCACGCCCGAGGAACTGGCCTTCCTGCCGCAGGCCCGCACGCCTGAGGGCTGGCTGCGCACCCATCCGGGCATGCTGGCCGATCATGGGGGGATGGACGGCTTCTTTGCCGCGCGGTTCCGCCGGGGCTGAAGGGGGCTTCACGCCCCCGCCGGGCGGCCAGACACATTACCGCGGGGGGGTGTGATGAAAGGTTGGCGTCGGGCAGGGATTTCTGTTAAAAAACAGGCATGGCTGCTCTGAACACCCCCCTTATCGCGCCGAGCCTGCTGGCGGCTGATTTCTCACGCGCGGCGGAGGAAGTCGCGGCGGTTGAAACCGCTGGCGCCGACTGGCTGCATCTGGACGTGATGGACGGGCATTTCGTGCCCAACCTCTCCATGGGGCCGCAACTGATCAAGGCCCTGCGCCCCAAATCAAAACTTCCGTTTGACGTGCATCTCATGATTGCGCCGGTCGATCCCTACATCGAGGCGTTTGCCAAGGCGGGGGCCGACCACATCCACCTGCATGTCGAGGCCGGGCCGCACACGCACCGCTCGCTGCAGCATGTGCGCGACCATGGGGTCAGGCCGGGTGTCGCCATCTGCCCCGCCACCCCGCCCGAGGCCGTGGGCGAGGTGCTCGACCTGGTGGACATGATCCTTGTCATGACCGTCAACCCCGGCTTTGGCGGCCAGAAATTCCTGACCAGCCAGCTTCGCAAGATCGAAACCCTGCGCCGCATGGCCGATGCCACCGGGCGCGACATCCGCATTGGCGTCGATGGTGGCATCACTGCCGCGACTGCCCCGCTGGCGGTGGCCGCGGGGGCCGATGTGCTGATCGCGGGCACGTCCGTCTATGGGCAGCCCGATTATGGCGAAGCCATCAGGGCGCTGCGCAGCGGGGCGCATAGCCCGGCGTGAGGCAGGGCTTACCGATCCATAGTGGCGGTGGGTGCCCATGGCGCTGACCCGCATCATGCGCGGCATGCGCGTCTCCCTCGCACGCCTTCCCCTTTTTGGTGATGGCAAATACCTGCCTGCCGCCCCTGTCCATAACGTGCGTGACCTCTGGCCGGGCAATTCCGCCGCAGGGGCGCGCATGGCGCGGGGCAGCCTGACATGGGCGGGCTATACCCACCCCGTGGGGCCGGGGCAGTGGGATTCGCCGGAATTCGAGCCTGCCTTCCGTGAAGGGCTGCTCAGTTTCCGCTGGCTGCGCGACCTGCGCGCCGTGGGCACCGATGCCGCGCGGCTCAAGGCGCGCGCCCTGGTGGATGACTGGCTGCATCATCCCTCCCAAAGCCCGATGGCGCTGGAATGCGGCGTGATCGGCGCGCGGGTCGCGGCATGGCTGGGGCATTACGATTTCTTTGCTGCCTCCGCCAGTGATGCGTTCCGCCAGCGCCTCATGGCCCGCATTCTGGTGGAAGGGCGCATGATCGCCGCCCTCATGCCGCCCGAACAGCCGGGCTGGCAGGGGCTGGCTGCACTCAAGGGGCTGCTGGCCGTGGCCGTGGCCATGCCGGAATATACCGGCTTCCTGACCCGCTACCGCCGCTATATCGACAACGTGGTGGAAAGCCAGATCCTGCCCGATGGCTGGCACATCGAGCGCAGCCCTGAAGTACAGCTCCGTGCCCTGCGTGAACTGGCCGAGATGCGGGCCATGATGCAGGCGGTGCAGCATGCGCTGCCACATTCGGTTGCCCTGGCGCTGGACAAGATGAGCCCGGTGCTGCGCGCCATGCGGCATGGCGATGGGGGGCTGGCGCTGTTTAACGGCAGCCATGAGCGGAGCACCGCCCTGATTGACATGGTGCTGTCGCAGGCCACGCGCACGCGGGTCGTGGCCAGCGCCATGCCCGATGGCGGGTTCGTGCGCATGCAGGCCGTGCGCTCGCTGCTTCTGGTGGATGTGGGTATTCCCGCTCCGGCCCCGTTCGACCACAATGCCCATGCGGGCACGCTGTCGTTCGAGTTCTCGTGCGCGCGCCAGCGTCTTATCGTCAATTGCGGTGGCGGCGTGCTGCCCGCATGGCAGGAAGCCCTGCGGCAGACGGCGGCGCATTCTGTCGTGACGGTGGAGGGCATGTCATCCGCCGAGTTTGGCGAGGACGGCACGGTTCGCCGCCGCCCCGCCCATGTGGGGGTGGAGCATGCGGTGGCCGAAGGGGCGCACTGGCTCAACCTGTCGCATGATGGCTACCACGCTTCCGCCGGGGCAACGTATTACCGCAGGCTCTATCTTGCCGCCGATGGCGAGATCCTGCGCGGCGAGGAAACGCTGGAGGGCGAGCGTGAACTGGCCTTCGCGCTGCGGCTTCACCTGCACCCTTCAGTCATGGCGGTTGATGCGCTTGATGGCTCCATCCTGCTGACTGCGGGCGAGCAGCACTGGCGCTTCCGTGCCGAAGGGGGCGTGGTCTCGATCGAGGAGAGCGTCTATTCCGGCGGGCAGGTGCCCTGCCGCACGCTCCAGCTTGTGGTGCAGGTGGAACCCGCGGCCAGGACGGCGGAAGGCGGCCACGAGGCTGGCGTGGAGCCCGCGGCCCCGCCGCCGCAGGGCAGCACGCCGCTCGGTGATGTGCCGCCCGGCAAGGTGCGGCAGGTGGTGCGCTGGGGGCTGAAGCGTGAGAAACTGCTCCTGCTGACATGAAGATTCTTGAAATCACGAATGTTGATTTCTCGATGCGGCAGTTTCTCTTCCCCCTCATGCAGGCGCTGCGTGCCGAAGGGCATGATGTAACAGGCATATGCGCTGATGGCCCGTTGCTGGCGCAATTGCGTGCCGATGGGCTGCGCGTGGTGTGCGTGCCCATGTCGCGCACGCTTTCCCCGCTGGCGCAGTGGCGGGCATGGCGGGCGCTGGTGCGCCTCATCCGGGCGGAAAAGCCAGACATGGTGCATGCCCACATGCCCATAAGTGGCCTGCTGGCACGGTTTGCGGCCCGGTGGTGTGGCGTGCCGCGCATTGCCTATACCTGCCACGGTTTCCTGTTCAACCAGCCCGGATCAAAGTTGCGGCGCGTTGCGGCGCTGGTGCTGGAATGGCTGGCCGGGCGCGTGACCGACATCTACCTGACCGTATCGGAGGAAGAAGCGCGCGATGCCCGCAGGCTGGGCATCCACCGCCACCCCACCGCCATTGGCAACGGGCGCGACCCGGCCCTCTTCCACCCCGACCCGCAGGCCCGCGCCCGGCTGCGCGCGGCGCTGGGTGTGGGGGAGGGACAGGTGGTCATCCTTGCCGTATCAAGGCTGGTGCGGGGCAAGGGCTACCCTGAACTGCTGGCGGCGATGGAGCGCGTGCCCGATAACGCGGTGCTGTGGATCGTGGGCGAACGCCTGCCGAGTGACCGGGGCGTGGATCTGGCCGCGTGTTTTGCCACAGCCCGCGCAAGGCTGGGGGCGCGGCTGGTCTTTCTGGGTTATCGCGAGGACGTGGCGGCCCTGATGGCGGCAGCGGATATCTTTACCCTGCCCAGCCATTTCGAGGGGCTGCCGATGAGCGTGATCGAGGCCATGCTGTGTGGCCTGCCGGTTGTCTCCACAACCATTCGTGGCCCGCGTGAGCAGGTCGGGGCGGGAGAGACCGGGCTGCTGGTCAGGCCGGGCGATGCTGTGGAGCTTGCCACCGCCCTTGCGCGGCTGGTCGATGATGCCGCCCTGCGCGTGCGCATGGGCGAAGCCGGGCGGGGCCGCGCCCTTGCGCGGTACACGCAGGCGGCGGTCATGACCCGTGTCACGGCATTACTTACGGGCAGGCTGACCTGAGTAAAAGCTTCAGGGAACGCCGCCTTTTTGAAAAAAAGGCGGCACCCAAAAACTTTTATTATCTTCCCAATACTTTTTTAGGGCGTGGCGGACTGCTGGCCTTCGCCCTCGCTGCCGCCCATGGCCTGGATCAGCGCCTGCGTCTGGGCCTGATGCGACTGGAGCAGCTTGACGTTATCGGGGTTGAGCTGCGGCATGTTCTTGCTGTCCTGCGCCGGGTGCTGCATCACGGCGCTGGTCAGGCCAAAGGTGGTGATGCCCATCACGAACTCACGCGCGCTCATGCCATTATGCTGCAGGATCGGCTTGAGCGCCTCCATGTCGGCAGTGCGCTTGATTGTCTCGTCAAGCGACATGTTGGGTGTTTCAGGCGGGGAGATGCGCGACTGGCGGATCTGCTCGATCACCGGCATCATGCGGGTGAAGAAATCCTTGGGCAGCCTGTATTCGGCCACCGTTTTCATGTCGCGCGCAATGGCGGCCTGCTGGGCAGGCGTCGGCTGCGCCTGCTGCCTTGCGGTCTGCTGCATCGGTTGCTGGGCCAGGGCCGGGTGCAGGGTCAGGGGCGCGATCGCCACCGCCAGGGCGCAGGTGGTGGCGGCAAGGGTGCGGCGCAGGAAGGAGGCGGTCATGGCTGGTTGCTCCATTCGCCCTGTCTCATCAGGGGTTCGCGTGTGCCATCGTGGTTGATGGCGTCGACATCGATCTTGCTGGACCCGATCATCCAGTCAATATGGATGAAGCTGGTATTCGCACCCTGCTCGGCTAGATGGGCCTCGGTCAGGCTGTCGGTATCGAGCATGCACTTGGCGTAGGACTGGCCAAGGGCGATGTGGCTGGCTGCATTCTCGTCAAACAGGGTGTTGCGGAACAGGATGCCGCTTGCCGAGATGGGGGAGGAGGCGGGCACGAGGGCGACTTCGCCGAGGCGGCGCGCGCCCTCATCGGTGTCGAGAATGCGGTTGAGCACGTCCAGCCCGCTGCTGGCATGGGCCTCGACAATACGACCCTCATCAAAGCGCACGGCGATGTCATCGATCAGCGTGCCCTGATGGAACAGCGGCTTGGTGGCCCGCACCGTGCCGCTGACCTTGCGGGCATGCGGTGTGGTGAACACTTCCTCGGTGGGGATGTTGGGGTTGCACACGATGCCGTTGCCCGCCGGTTCCGCTCCGCCCGCCCAGGCATGGCCATCGGCCAGGCCCACGGTCAGGTCGGTATCGGGGCCGGTGAAGTGCAGGGCGGCGAAGCGCTTCTCGTTCAGCCACGTGGCGCGTTTGTGCAGGTGGGCGTTATGGGCTTTCCATTCAGCCACCGGGTCATCCACCATCACGCGTGAGGCCTGGAAGATGGCATCCCAAAGGCGGCTGACGGCTTCCTCCTCCGGCACGCCGGGAAAGACCTGTGCTGCCCAGGCGGGGGTCGCAAAGGCCACGATGTTCCAGTTGATGGCGAATCGCGTGATGAGTTCCATCGCAGGCCGCCCCGCCTTCGAGGATGCGCGCCCTATGCGCGAGACACGCTCGGCATCCTCATTGGCCAGCAGCACCGGGTTGCCCCCGGTAATGGCCATGCGCGCCGCCCCCTTGCGGTAGGCGCTGGCCATGCCCTCATGCAGCCAGTCGGCGGCGGTGTCGAGCGTGTCATCCGCCGCGTGGTGGAAGCGGGCCAGCGTGGTCACGTCATCGGAATAGAACGGCGTGACCAGGGATGCGCCTGCCCTGTAGGCGTGCTCGGCAATGCGGCGCACTAGTGGCACGGCGTCGAGCGGGGCGGTGATGAGAAGCTGCTGCCCGTGCGCGATGTTCACGCCCACGCGAACGGCGACTTCAGCCAGGCGGTCCAGAAGATGTTCATGCCGGGGGGAAAGAGCCATGCGTAATCATATCCTGTAAAAGGCAGGCGGCGTGCCGCAGGCCTGCGGAAAGTGCCCCGCAGGATAGACGACACACGCCCGGTGCGTAAAATGATAACCGCAAACCAGCGGGAGCATGCACTCAATGAAACAGGCGTTACCGGGTTCCCGCGCGTTATGCACCGTATCGGCAGCACTTGAGGCCCCGCAGCGCGTGGTGTGCGATGGCCGGGCCGTAGTGGTGTGGATGGTGGAAGACGACCGCCCCGCCGTGATTGATGACCGCTGCCCGCACGGCAATGCCCGCCTTTCTGATGGCTATGTGCTGTATGGCCGCATTGTCTGCCCGCTGCATATGTGGACCTTTGGCGCTGATGGCCGCCCGCAGGCCCCCGGCGGCCGCATGGAGGCCGCAGGACCGATGCCGCAGTCCCATGAAAGCTGGATCAGCGGGGATGAAGTCTGGGCGCGGATCTGATGATGGACGGTTTCGGGTGCCGTTTTTTCAACCGGCAGTGTTCTTCAAGGCTTTTTGAAAAAAGCTTCCTTATGATTCCCGGCCGCCATCGCGCCTGAGCCATGCCTGTATCACCGCCAGCAGGTAGGCCTGCTGCTCAGTGTCAAGTTGCTCACCTTCAGGCATGGCGTGCCATTTGGCAACGCAGCCCCGGCAGCAGGTGCCGGTGGCATGCTGGGCAATGAAGACCGGGTGCCCGCGCCACGGGGTCTGCCTGCCATCACGGGCGGGGTGCGCCGGGGCGAGGCGGGTGGCGATGAAGTCCGCCGCGTGGCGCATGACT
This sequence comes from Komagataeibacter sucrofermentans DSM 15973, assembly GCF_040581405.1. NCBI lineage: Bacteria > Pseudomonadati > Pseudomonadota > Alphaproteobacteria > Acetobacterales > Acetobacteraceae > Komagataeibacter > Komagataeibacter sucrofermentans. The sequence goes on along the minus strand of NZ_CP137157.1, from coordinate 2,472,757 downwards.
TCGGGCAGGCCCCGGCTGGCCAGATACGCCTGCTCCTTCGCCCCAAGGTGAAAGCGGGCGCGGAATGGGGAGTAGGCCAGCCGCGCCCATAACTCCGGTGCGACAGGGGGCAGGGCGGACAGGTCGGCCAGTGGCGCAGGCACAGGCGCAGGGGGCGGCGCAGCAGGCGCAAACAGGTCAGCCTGCTGCGCCGGGCCTGCCTTGCGTGCGGGCCTGCGGGCCATGGTTCAGGCCGGCTGGACCAGAACGTGGCGCTTGCGCCCTGCCGAGAGCTTGACCGCGCCCTCGACAAGATCGGCATTGGTGATGGCCTGCGCCTCGTCCTTCACCACAACGTCATTCACGCGCGCGCCACCGCCACGGATCAGGCGGCGGGCTTCGCCATTGCTGGCGGCAAAACCGGCTTCAACAAACAGGCGGAAGGCCGGCACGCCTTCGGCAAACAGGGCGGCAGGCACGCTGGTGGTGGGCAGGGCGGCAGCCGTCACGGCCCCTTCCTCAAAGGTGCGGCGGGCGGCCTCGGCGGCTTCCTCGGCGGCGGCGCGGCCGTGGCACAGCGCCGTGGCCTCGGTGGCCAGCACCTTTTTCGCTTCATTGATCCCGGCCCCCTCAAGGGCGGCGAGGCGGTCGCATTCCTCAATGGGCAGTTCGGTAAACAGCTTGAGGAAGCGGCCCACATCCGCATCCTCCACATTGCGCCAGAACTGCCAGTAGTCGAACACCGGCAGCCGTTTGGCCGAGAGCCACACCGCGCCCTGCGCCGTCTTGCCCATCTTGGCGCCGGAACTCGTGGTGAGCAGTGGCGTTGTGAGGCCGAAAACCTGCGCCCCGTTCATGCGGCGCACCAGGTCGATGCCCGATACGATGTTGCCCCACTGGTCCGATCCCCCCATCTGGAGCGTCACGCCATGACGGAGGTTGAGTTCGCGGAAATCGTAGGACTGGAGAATGGAGTAATTGAACTCCAGGAAGGTCAGCCCCTGCTCACGCTCCAGCCGCGAGCGCACCGAGTCGAACGAGAGCATGCGGTTGATGGAAAAATGAATGCCCACGTCGCGCAAAAGGTCGATGTAGGAGAGTTTGTCCAGCCAGTCGGCATTATTGGTCAGGAGCGGCGCATCAGGGGCGGTGCCCAGCGGCAGGAACTGCCGCAGGCAGTCCTCCACCCCGCGCAGGTTGGTGGCGATGGTTTCCGCCGTCATGAGCTTGCGGGCTTCCTCGCGGAAGGAGGGGTCGCCGATCTTTGCGGTGCCGCCGCCCACCAGGGCCACCGGGCGGTGCCCGTGCCGGTGCATCAGCCGGAGCATCATGATCTGGATCAGGCTGCCCACGTGCAGGCTGTCCGCCGTGGGGTCGAACCCGATATAGCCCCCCACCGGTCCGGCCTGCATGGCGGCGTCGAGCGCCTCCATGTCGGTGCACTGGAATATGAAGCCGCGTGCTTCGGCTTCCCGGAGGAATTCACTCTTGGGCATGATCTGTTCCGCGCTGTAAGGTCCGTCGCTGGCCGGGCCGCCCCGGCGCGGACCAGCCTCTAGCATGTTAGCCGCCGTTGATGAAACCGCCCGGAACAGGCAGGCGGGGGAATCAGTCCGCCGCGAGTGCGAGCATCTTGCGGTTCATGACCGTGCTCACATGGTCTTCCAGCGCTTCGGCCACCTGTTCGGCCTGGTTGGCGAACACATGGTCGGCACCCTTGAAGATGCGGTAATCCACGCTCACGCCCTTCTGGGTGTTCAGCTTGTCAACAAGCTTGCGCACGGCGGGCTCGGGCACGAGTTCATCGTTCTCGCCCGCAATCATCAGCCCGCCGCAGGGACACGGTGCAAGGAAGCCGAAATCATAGTAATTGGCGGGCGGCGCCACGCTGATCCAGCCGGTAATCTCGGGGCGGCGCATGAGCAGCTGCATGCCCACGAAGGCGCCAAAGGAATAGCCCGCGATCCACAGCCCGCTGGCGTTGGGGTTGACCATCTGCATCCAGTCAAGGGCTGCGGCGGCATCCGAAATTTCGCCAATGCCACCATCATAGCGCCCCTGCGAGCGGCCGACCCCGCGCGAATTGTAGCGCATGACCGAGAAGCCCATCTTCTCGAACGCGCGGTACATGGCGTAGGTGATGCGGTTGTTCATGGTTCCGCCATGCAGCGGGTGAGGATGGAGCACCAGGGCAAGCGGCGCGTTGGGCGCGCTTGAGTGGTGGTATCGACCTTCCAGGCGGCCATCAGGGCCGGCAAACATGACCTCAGGCATAGGTGTCCCGCATTTGCATCTCCCCGTGCATTCCAGGCATTGCAACGGGAACGGTTGCTGTTACAGCCTGCCCGACCGGCGATGCCCCGTCAGGTCGGCAGGCAGAGAAAAAACGTGCTGCCTTCCGGCTGCCACGCATGCCGGGTGCAGGCAGGTGGCCTGTATTCATCCGGTGGTTACAGCACGAAAAGCAGAAGTGACCCGGCCCGGCGCGCCAGGCCAGAAATATACCAACCCACCTGAATAATGGGCATTATGCCTACCGGGTAACAGTGCATCTTCGGCAGGCGTGCCCTGCGCGGGGGGCAGATATGGCGGTATATGGCCACGGTCCATGCCGTGGGCAACTATCCTTTCCGCCAGCGCGCCGGGTGTCTCGTGTGGGTTCGCTCTCCTTGCCATGGCCCGGATGGCGGGCGGGCGACATTGAGGCAGCGGTATGGATAAAGGGGTGTCCATCACCCATAACACGTTGCAATAAATATTATGTTGCGCTGCCTTATAGCGGTGTGGATTCACAAAATGCCAGATAAATCGTAATTCCCGTAGCACAAAGGACTTGGCGCAACCCATATGGCTGGACAGCATGAGCACCCTGAGCGACCGTTTTACATATCTTGACGCCAATGCTGCCGAGCCCATCCGGCCCGAAGCACTGGAAGCCATGACGCAGGCCGCAGTCGTGGCGGGCAATCCGGCCTCCGTGCATCGGGCGGGCCGCAATGCCCGCGCCGTGCTCGAGACCGCGCGTGAGGACATCGCGGCCCTGTTTGGCGCGGCTGCGGAGAACTGCGTGTTCACCTCTGGCGGCACGGAAGCCAATGTGCTGGCCATTGCCGGGCAGGCGGGCGGCAGGCGCGTGCTCGTGGGGGCGAGCGAGCATGATGCCGTGCGCGCGGCCACCCTGTCCGCCCCCGTTCCCGTGCGGGCCGATGGCGTGCTCGACCTTGCCGCCCTTGAGCGCATGCTGGCGGCCGAGGGAGCGCCCGCGCTGGTCTGCGCCATGCTGGCCAATAACGAGACCGGCGTCATCAACCCCGTGCGCGAGATCGCTGATCTGTGCCACGCCCATGGCGCGCTGTTGCATGTGGATGCGGTGCAGGCGGCAGGACGGATCGCCTTTACGGTGGAGGGGCTGGGCGCTGACAGCGTGGCCATCTCGGGGCATAAATTTGGTGGGCCGAAGGGCGCGGGCGCGCTTTTGCTGGCGGGCGAGCGGTTTCATGCCATCGCCCCGCTTCTGGCCGGTGGCGGGCAGGAACAGGGGCGGCGCGGTGGCACGCCCGCGCTCCCGGCCATTGCGGGCATGGCGGCGGCGGCAAAGGTTGCGGTTGCGGGCATGGCGGCAATGGCCGCGCAGCTTGGCGCATGGCGTGACCGGATCGAGGCGGCAGCAGTGGCGGCAGGGGCACGCGTGTGTGGGGCAGGGGCCGCGCGGCTGGCCAACACCACCAGCCTCGTGCTGCCCGGACGGCGGGCGCAGACCCAGCTGATCGCGCTCGACATGGCGGGCTATGGCGTTTCCGCCGGGGCGGCGTGCTCATCGGGCAAGGTGGCGCGCTCGCACGTGCTCGAGGCCATGGGGCTGGGCGAGGACGCAGGCTGCGCCATTCGCGTCTCGCTGCCATGGTCGGTGCGCGAGGCGGATGTGCACGGCTTCATCAACGCCTATACGGCCATGGCGGGCCGCCTGCCCGCACAGGCCGGAGCGGTTGCATGACCAGGCCTACCGTGAACCGTTCAGCGCCCAAGGTGGCTGAAATGACACCCTGCCAGCCCCGTCAGCATGGAGGCTGCGCATGACCGGCCCTGACCTGATCTATCTTGACTATCAGGCCACCACCCCGTGCGATCCGCGCGTGGTGGAGGAAATGATGCCGTGGTTTGCCCATAGCTTCGCCAACCCCCACAGTCTCGACCACGCGGCGGGCCGCGCCGCGCATGATGCGGTGGAGCAGGCACGCGGCGAGGTCGCGGCCCTGCTTGGCGCTGATGCGCGTGAGATCGTGTTCACCTCGGGCGCGACGGAAGCCAACAACCTCGCCATCAAGGGCGCCGTGCGCCACCTGATTGCGCGCGGTGATCCGCGCAGGCGGGTCATCACGGTGGCGACCGAGCACAAATGCGTGCTGGAATCGGTGCGCGACCTCGCGGCCGAGGGCTGCGAGCCGGTGATCCTGCCCGTGCGGCCCGATGGCACGCTCGACCCGGACGTGCTGGCCGAAGCCCTGCGGGTGCCCACCCTGCTCACCTCCATCATGGCCGCCAATAACGAGACCGGCGTGCTGCACGACCTTGCCACCCTCGCCCCCATCGTGCGCCGGGCCGGCAGCCTGCTGCACAGCGATCTGGCACAGGCGGCGGGCAAGGTGGAGGTTGATGTCAGGGCGTGGGATCTCGATCTGGCCTCCGTCTCGGCGCACAAGCTGTATGGGCCAAAGGGGGTGGGCGCGCTGTTCGTGCGGCGCAGGCCACGCGTGCGGCTTGCCCCGCTGTTCTCGGGCGGGGGGCAGGAGCGCGGCCTGCGCTCGGGCACGCTGCCAGCGCCGCTGATTATCGGATTCGGCGCGGCGTGCCGCATCGCCCGCCTTGAGGGGGCGCGTGAGCGCGCCCGTATCGCTTCCCTGCGTGACCACATGCTGGCCGCCCTTGCGGCGGGCTGCCCCGGCCTGCGGGTGCATGGCAGCATGGAGGCAAGGCTTGCGGCCAACCTGAACATCGGCTTCGAGGGGGTGCGGGCGCTCGACCTGCTGGCGGCGGCACCCGAGCTGTGCCTGTCCACCGGGTCGGCCTGTTCCTCGGCCGAGGTGGTGCCATCCTATGTGCTCAGCGCAATGGGGCTTGAGGCGGCACGGGCGGCGGAAGGCTTGCGTCTGGCGGTCGGACGCTATACCTCACCCGCCGAAGTGGATCGCGCGGCGGCGATCCTGTGCCGCGCGGTGGCACATTGCCGCGCGCAAGGCAGCGCTGCGCCGCAGTAAACGGGCGCAACGCACAGGCAGGATGGAAAAGATGGCTCATATAGTATTCATCGAGCGTGACGGCACCCGCCGCGAAGTCGCGGCCCCGCTGGGCCTGTCGGTTCTGGAAATTGCGCACAAGAACGGCGTTGACCTTGAAGGCGCGTGCGAAGGTTCGCTGGCCTGTGCCACCTGCCATGTGGTGGTCGACCCCGAATGGGCGCCCAAGCTGACCCCGCCCACCGAGGATGAGGAAGACATGCTCGACCTCGCCTTCGGGCTGGAAAAGACCTCGCGCCTGGGCTGCCAGATCGTGATGACCGAAGCGCTCGACGGCCTCGTGGTGCGCCTGCCCAGCACGTCCTGACCGGACGGCCCATTCCGCCCCGCGTGTTTTTGGGCGTGGGCGGGCAAAACGATGTTTGACGTGCGATGCCCGGAGGCTGATAGTTCTCCGGGCATTGCCTGTTCAGGGAAAGTGGAACCGAGCCCATGCGTATTCTTGTGGCCATGTCTGGCGGGGTGGACAGTTCCGTCGTCGCCGCGCGCCTCGTGGCCGAGGGGCACGAGGTCATTGGCGCGACCCTTCAGCTCTACGATTCCCGCGAGAGCAAGAAAAAGGGCGCCTGCTGCGCCGGGCGCGACATACACGACGCCCGCCGCGTGGCCGACAGGCTCGGCATCCCCCATTACGTGATCGACGCCGAACGCCGCTTTCATGACAGCGTGATCGACACCTTCGCCAATGCCTATGCCGCAGGCGAGACCCCGGTGCCATGCGTGGCCTGCAATCAGGGCGTGAAATTCACCGATCTTCTGGGCATGGCGCGCGATCTTGGGGTCGATGCCATGGCCACCGGGCATTATGTGCGCCGGGTGGAAGGCCCCGATGGCGTGGAGATGCACCGCCCCGTTGATGAAGGGCGCGACCAGTCATGGTTCCTGTTCGCCACCACGCGCGAGCAGCTTGATTTCCTGCGCTTTCCGCTGGGCGACATGCCGGACAAGGCCGCTGTGCGTGCCGAGGCCGAGCGCTTTGGCCTGGCCGTGGCCGCCAAGCCCGACAGCCAGGACCTGTGCTTCGTGACCGATGGCTCCTACGCCGCCCTGGTGGAAAAGCTGCGCCCCGACATAACCGGCGCTGGCGAGATCGTGGACCAGTCCGGCCACGTGGTGGGCCAGCATGAGGGCGTGAGCCGCTATACCGTGGGCCAGAGCAAGCGGCTGGGCAATGCCGCCATGCTGGCGGGCGAGCGGCAGATGGTGGTGGGCATAGAGCCTGCCCGCAGGCGGGTGGTGATTGGCCCGCGCGCCAATGCGGTGGCCCGCACGCTGGTGCTGCGCGGCATGAACTGGCTGGTGCCGCAGCCGGGGCCGGAGGGTATGCGCTGCGCCGTGCAGATCCGCGCGCGCGAGGTGGCGCGTGCCGCCACCGTGTGGGCGCTGCCCGATGGGGCGGCCCGCGTGGTGCTTGATGAGGGGGCCGTGCCCGCGCCGGGGCAGGCCTGCGTGATGTATGACGGCAGCCGGGTGCTCGGTGGCGGGTTTATCCGCCGGGTCGAGACCGAAGGCGAAGGAAAGGCGGCATGATGAACGACAGTATTCTGGTCATTGGCACGCGGCGGTATTCATCCTGGTCGCTGCGTGGGTGGCTTGCGGTGCGCCTAGCCGGGCTGGACGTGCGCGAGCAGGTGATCCCGCTGGCCGATAATGGCGAGACGCCCGCCATCCGCACCATCTCGCCCAATGGCAAGGTGCCTTATCTTGAACATGACGGCGCTGCCGTGTGGGAGAGCCTCGCGATCTGCGAATACTGCGCCGAGCAGGCTCCCGGCCTGTGGCCTGCCGATGCCCGCGCGCGCGCCTACGCCCGCAGCATCGCCGCCGAGATGCATGCAGGCTTTCGCGCCGTGCGTGCCGCCATGCCCATGAATACCGGGCGTGATAACCGCTCCCTGGCCGCAGGCACCACGGCGGATATCGATGCCGACATCGCGCGGATCGATGCGATCTGGACCGAGGCACGGCTGGATTTTGGCAAGGACGGCAATTTCCTGTTCGGGGAAAAATTCGGCATGGCCGATGCCATGTTCGCGCCAATCGTCTCGCGTTTCCTGTCCTATGGGGTCAGTCCCTCGCCGGAATCACGGGCCTACATGACGGCCGTGCGCGCCCATCCACTCATGGAAGAGTGGTACCAGCTTGCCGCGCAGGAGCCCAAAGAGTGGCAGCAGGCCCGCTTTGAGGGCATCGCCTGAGCCCGGTGCAGGCCCTGCCCTGGCGCGTGGCGGTAGTGCTGCCCGCGCGTGAAGGTTTCAGCGCGGGGGCCGTGGGCGCGATCGGCCTGCAGGTCGCGGCCCTTGCCGGCCCCAATGATGTCATTATCGGCCCGCCGGTGGCAGGCCCCACCCTGCTGCCCGATCATGAATACCGAACAGTGCGCCCCGGCCTGTGGCCGCCGGGCAGCGGCAGCCACCGTTACGCCGCAGCCGTGCTGCGCATCGTGCACGACATCGCCCCTGCGGTGGTCGAGGTGCATAACCGGCCCGATACCGCGCTGCATATCGCCCGCAGCCGCCCCGGCCAGCACGTGCTGCTGGTGCTGCATAACGACCCCCAGGGCATGCGCGGGGCCGAGACGCCCGCCCGCCGCGCGGGCCTGCTGCGGTGGATGAACGTGGCCTGCGTGTCTGGCTGGGTGCGCCAGCGCTTTCTCGAAGGCGTGCCCGCCGCGGATGGGCAGCGGGTTGGCGTCTCGCCCAATGGCGTGAGCATTCCCGCCAGCGTGCCGCCCATGCAGGACCGCGCGCCACAGATGCTGTTTGCCGGGCGCATGGTGGAGACCAAGGGGGCCGACCTGTTTGTCGCGGCCTGCGCCCAACTCGCGCCCGGCCACCCGCACTGGCGCTTTGACATGATTGGGGCCGACCGGTTCCGCGCTGATGCGCCCATCACCCCTTTCATGGCTGAACTGCTGCCCCGCGCGCAGGCGGCGGGTATCGGGCTTGCGGGCTACCGGCCGCATGCGGATGTGCTGGCCGCCATGGCGCGGGCGGCCATCGTGGTGGTGCCCAGCCGCTGGCCCGAACCCTTTGGCCTTGCAGCGCTTGAGGCCATGGCGGCGGGCGCCGCCCTTGTGGCGGCACCCACCGGCGGCCTGCCGGAGGTTGTGGGCGATGGCGGCCTGCTCTGCCCGCCCCAACCTCCGTCGCAACTTGCCCAGGCCATTGCCCGGCTGATGGATGACCCGGCCCTGCGTGCCGATCTTGCCACACGCGGGCGGGCGCAGGCGCTGCGTTTTGGCGTGGAGCACGCCCGTGCATGCCGCGCCCACATGCGGGCCGAAGCCCTGCGCCGCCGCCACGCCTGAAGCCGCGTTTTTGCGTTTTTATGCCCTGCGGGTATGGGAGAGGACGGTGCGCCGTCCTATATCTGGGCACACAAGGCTCACGCCAAAACACTGGAGGTTCCATGTCCGATACCGTTCAGGCCGTACCTGACGCCACAGCTGCGAACGCCCTCGTGCCGGTTACGGTGCTCACGGGCTTCCTTGGCGCAGGCAAGACCACGCTGCTCAACCATATCCTCACCGCCCAGCATGGCCGCAAATACGCGGTCGTGGTCAATGAATTTGGCGAACTCGGCGTGGACAACGACCTCGTGGTCGATGCCGACGAGGAAGTGTTCGAGATGAACAACGGCTGCATCTGCTGCACCGTGCGTGGCGACCTGATCCGCATCCTCGGCAACCTGATGAAGCGCCGCGCCAAATTCGACGGCATCATCGTCGAGACCACCGGCCTTGCCGATCCGGCCCCCGTGGCCCAGACCTTCTTTGTTGATGAAGACGTGCGCGGCAAGACCCGGCTTGATGCGGTGGTTACGGTCGTCGATGCCTACAACGTGCTCCAGACGCTGGCAGAAAGCCCCGAGGCGGTGAACCAGATCGCTTTTGCCGATGTCATCATCCTCAACAAGGTCGATCTTGTGGATGAAGCAGCGCTTGAGGCGATTGAAAAGCGCATCCGCTCCATCAATGCCGTGTGCCGCATCCACCGTGCAAGGCGCGGCGACGTGCCGCTGTCCGATGTGCTCGACCAGGGCGGCTTTGACCTCCAGCGCGCGCTCGAGCATGCCCCCAACTTCCTTGAGGACACCAGCCATTCGCACGAGACCGATGTCACCTCCATGTCGTTTGAGGTGGAAGAACCGCTCGACGCCGCCAAGTTCCAGGCCTGGATCGGGGCCGTGCTGCAGGAGCAGGGGGCGGATATCCTGCGCGCCAAGGGCATTTTGAACTATGCGGGCGAGAACCAGCGCTTCGCTTTTCAGGCGGTGCACATGATGGCCGATGGCGGCTTTATCGGCCCGTGGAAGAAGGACGAGCCGCATGTGTCGCGCCTTGTCTTCATTGGCCGCAACCTCAACCGCCCGCAACTGCGTCGTGGTTTTGAAAGCTGCCGTGCGAAATGAGCGGCTCCATGAACGACACCATGCCCCCTTCGCTGCTCGAACGCCGGGGCGCGCAGCGCCAGCTTGAAGGCCAGATTACCGGCTGCGCCATCTCGCGTGACAGCCAGCAGGTCGCTTTTGCCACGGGCGAGGGCGATGTGATGGTCGCCAGCCGTGCCGACTGGGATCGGTCGGATGCGTGGGATGTGCAGACCGTGCATGACGGCGCGGTGCTGTCCATAGCACCCGATGCCGCGCCCACCGGCTTCCTCACGGGCGGCGATGACAGCAGCCTGCGCCGTATCGCGGCTGATGGCAGCGTGAGCGAACTGGCAAAAGGCCGCCGCTGGATCGAGCACATCACCACCTGGGCGAATGACAGGGGCGGCGTGATCGCCTTTGCCTCGGGCAAGCAGGTCGAACTGCGTGATGCAGCGGGCCGGGACACGCTCAAGGTGCTCGAGCATCCCTCCACCGTCAGCGGCATCGTGTTTGACGCCAAGGGCAAGCGCATCGCGGCCTCGCACTACAACGGCGCATCGATGTGGTTCGTGCAGGCCAAGGTGGACACGCCCCGCCAGCTTGAATGGAAGGGCAGCCATATCGGCATCGCCATTCACCCCGCAGGCGAGGCGCTGGTCACCTCCATGCAGGAATCGGAGCTGCATGGCTGGCGCTTGTCCGATGGGCACAACATGCGCATGAGCGGCTACCCGTCGAAGGTGCAGTCCATGGCCTTTACGCGCAATGGCAAGTGGCTGGTGACCAGCGGGGCCGACACCATCGTGATGTGGCCGTTCTTTGGTGGCGGGCCGATGGGCAAGCCGCCTTTCGAGGGCGGGGGCATTCCCGGTGTCATGTGCACCCGTATCGCCTGCCACCCCGTGCATGACATCGTGGCCGCTGGGTTTGCCGATGGCGCGGTGCTGATGGTCGATACCAACGCCCAGCGCCTGCTGCCGGTCAGCATGGCGGGCGAGGGGGCCGTGACCGCGCTCGCCTTCAGCCCCGATGGCTGTGCGCTGGCCTTTGGCACGGAAGATGGCCGGGCCGCCGTGATCGACCTGTCGGCCAAATAAAGCAGCAAGGGGCGGAAAAACGCATGCGGGTGCTGCATGTCATGGCCGCGAAAGGCAATGGCGGGGCGGAGCTTTACGCTACCGATGTCATGTGCAGCCTGCATGAAGCGGGGCTTGAACAGAGCGTGGTCATGCACCCCGCAGCCCCCCGCGTGCCCGCCATGCGGGCGGCAGGGATGGACGTGCAGACCGCCCCGCTGCGCCTGCCGTTCCGCCCTGCCGCCCGCCACGCCATGCGGCGTCTGATTACGCGCGTCAGGCCCGACCTCATTCATTGCTGGCTGCGCCGCGCCGCCGAGATCGTGCCCGGAGGCACCGGAGTGCCGGTGATCGGCTGGTTTGGCAATTACAAGGATCTGCGTGCCTTTGCGCATTGCGACTGGTTTGTAGGCTGCACGGCGGATATGGCGGCCTCCATGGTTGCGCGTGGCGCGCCGGCGGATCGCGTGGCCTATATCCCCACCTTTCCTTCCGTAAAGCCGCAGCCGCCGGTCTCCCGGCACGTGTTTGATACGCCGCCTGATGCCCCGGTGCTGCTGGTGCTCTCGCGCCTGCACCCCGCCAAGGGGCTGGAAACCCTGCTTGAGGCGCTGCCCGCCCTGCCACGCTGCCATGTGTGGCTGGCAGGCGAGGGCGAACTGCGCGCGGCCCTTAGTGCACAGGCGGCAAGGCTGGGGGTGGCGGAGCGGGTGCATTTTCTGGGCTGGCGGTCGGACCGGGGCGCCTTGCTGGCGGCAGCCGACCTGTGCGTGCTGCCCTCGCGCTACGAGCCGTTTGGCACCGTGATCCTTGATGCCTGGTCAGCGCGCGTGCCGCTGGTCGCCTGTGCGGCGGATGGGCCACGCGCCCATATCTGCAACGGTGAAAACGGCATGCTGGTGCCGATCGATGATGCCCCGGCGCTTGCTGCCGCCATCCGCGCGGTGATCGACGACCCCGCCCTTGCCGCGCGCATCGCGGCAGGCGGCCTGCGTGATTACGAGGCAGGCTTTACCCCGCAGGCCGTCACCAACCAGTGGCTGGCCTTTTACGACCGGGTGATAAAGACAAAAAACGGATAAAAGTTTTTGGGTGCCGCCTTTTTTCAAAAAGGCGGCGTCTTTCAAAGCTTTTTGAAAAAAGCTTCACCAAAAACTTTTGTTATTTTACGGCAGTTTTTGCCACAGACGGGGGCTTGGGCGCAGAGGCCATGCCATCAAGAAACGCCTCGGCCAGGGCGGCATAGAGCGGCTGCGAGCAGATCATGCGCGACACGCCATAAGCCAGGAAAGACGTGGCCAGCAGGGCCAGCGTAACCTGCTGGTTATCGCACATTTCCATGACAATGACCGAGGCCGTCAGCGGTGACTGCACCACGGCGGAGAAATAGGCCACGGTGCCCAGCAGCACCACGGCGCCCGGCGTGGTGTGCGGCAGGAACTGCGCCACCCACCCGCCAAACCCTGCCCCGATGGCCAGCGAAGGCGCAAACAGCCCGCCTGGAATGCCCGAGCAGTAGGAAATGATGGTGGCGATGAATTTGAGAATGAAGAACGAGGCGGGATAATGCGTGCGCCCGTCAATGATTTCATGTGCCTGATAATAGCCGGTGCCATAGGTGATCCCGCCCGAGGCAATGCCCAGTATGGCCAGCAAAAGCCCGCACACGGCAGCGAACGCCACCGGTCGGCCCTTGGCAAAGCGCCCCAGCCCGCCGGGCAGGCCACGCGTGGCCCGGATGAGAATGGCCGAGAACACGCCGCCGCCAATGCCGCCCAGAATGCCGCAGGTCGGCACCGCAATCCAGCTTATGCCAATGGGCACGACCACATCCGTATGGCCGAAATAGCTGTAATTGCCCACAAGGGCGATGGCCGTCACACCCGACAGGATTACGCCGGTGAGCATGGTGCCGCTGGTGCGCTGCTCAAACGAGTGGCTGAGTTCCTCGATGGCGAACACGATACCCGCCAGCGGCGTGTTGAACGCGGCCGAAACCCCCGAGGCCCCGCCCGCCAGGATCAGCCCGCGCCGCATGCTGATGGTGGACAGGTTGAGCCACCGCCCGCACGCATGCATGATGGCCGCACCGATCTGCACGCTCGGCCCCTCGCGCCCGATGGACGCGCCCGCCACCAGCCCCAGCGAGGTCAGCACGATCTTGCCCGCCGCCACCCGCAGCGACAGCAGCCGGTCGACAATGGCGAAATTTTCAAGATGCAGCGTTGCAATGGTCTGCGGTATGCCGCTGCCCTGCGCGCCACGAAACCAGGTGCGCGTCAGCCACGTTGAAAGTGCAAGCCCGCCCGGCGTCAGCACCAGCATCAGCCACGGGTTGAACGCGATGATGTGCGTGCGCAGGCTTGCCGCCGCATCAGCAGCCACGGCAAAGCCCACTGCCACCACGCCCACCACCACGGCGGCAGCCCAGCACGCGATCTTGCGCCGCCACTGCTCGGTGGTGATCCGCGCGGACCGGCGCAGGTGGCGCATGTGTTTCCGGCGTATCTCGGTAAGGTCGGTTCGCATGCCCGGTAACGTACTTTCAGCAACAGCCCTGAAGCGGGTAAAACCGGGTTTAAGCCATCCGGTTGCCCGGCAAGGGTGGTATTTATCGCAGGTCAGGCGGTCATTGGCAGAATATCCGCCCCTTCCGCCAGGTCAGGGCAGCACCAGCACGCCGGTATGCTTGGCCTTGCGCTCAGGCTCGACATGAATGTTGATCAGCGCATCACCCAGCCCCGCGCGCAGGCCATCTTCCACCCGGTCGCATATGTGGTGGGCTTCCTCTACGCTCATGGCACCGGGCACGACAAGATGAAACTCGATAAACGTCATGGCGCCAACGATGCGCGCGCGGATGTCATGCGCCTCCATCGCGCCGGTGGCGGTCTGCGAGATGATGGAACGGATATCGCCCAGTGTCTCGGAATTGGGGGCCTCGTCCATCAGCCCCGCGATAGAGGCGCGCATCATCTCCCATCCCGTGCGCAGCACGTTCACCGCAATCAGGGCGGCGAGCAGGGGGTCGAGCCACAAAAACCCGGTGAGCGGAATCAGCACGAACCCCGTGATCAGCACCACCGATGTCCACACATCGGACAGCACATGGTGCCCGCTGGCCACCAGGGCGGGTGAATGGCGCGCGCGCCCCAGCCGCAGCAGGAACAGCCCCCACCCCAGGTTGAGCGCCCCAGCGCCCCCGTTGAGCGCGATGCCCAGCAGCGAATCCTGCGGCGCGCGCATGTGCTGGAAGCCGATCCATGCCTCATGCGCGATGGTGATGGCGGTAATGACCACCAGCACCCCTTCCGCCACGGCGGAGAGGTATTCGGCCTTGTAGTGGCCATAGGTGTGGTTGTGGTCTGGCGGCAGGCTGGCCACCCGCAGCGCCCACAGCCCGGCCACGGCGGAGACCACGTTGATGATGGTCTCGATGGCATCGGAATACAGCGCGATGCTGTCTGTCACCCGCCACGCGGCATATTTCATGCCCAGCGCGATCAGGCTGACGACAACGCTGCACCAGGCCGCGCGGATCTTGGGGTCGGTACGGGCAAACATGCTGAACACGGAGTCCTTGCGATCAGACGGAGTGGGCTTCGGCCAGAATGCACTGGCCGGCATCGGTCAGGGTTTCAATCTGCAAGGTGGGGTGAACAATGCCAAAGCGGGCCTGCAACTCGGCTGCTGCGCGGTTCAGCAGGCCATCAGGCGCATGGCCCTGCTCGCCCGCCGCGCGCACGAGGTGGACGGTTAGCGCGGTTTCGGTGGTGCTGATGGGCCAGATATGCAGGTCATGCAGATCGCACACGCCGGGCAGCGTGCGCAGGAAGGCGGCGACAGCGGTCGGGTCGATGCCACGCGGCACGCGGTCAAGTGCCATGTCCAGCGAATCGCGCAGCAGCGACCACGTGGCGAGAATGATGGATAGCGACACCACAAGGCAGATGATGGGGTCGATGCGCAGCCAGCCGGTCAGAAAAATCAGCCCGCCACCTGCCACCACGGCCAGCGCCATCACCGCGTCAGATGCCATGTGCAGGAACGCGCCGTGCAGGTTGAGGTCTTTCTTGCCGCCGCTGGCAAACAGCAGCGCTGTCAGCCCGTTCACCACAATGCCGATTCCGGCCACCACCATCACCGCAACGCCCGCGACCGGGTGCGGGTGGATCAGCCGCAGCACGGCTTCCCACATGATGCCGCCGGTCACCACCAGCAGGGCCACGGCATTGCCAAGGGCCGCGAGGATGGAGGAGCGCCGCCACCCGTAGGTGAAATTGGTGGTGGGCGAGCGGCGCGAGAGCACCTCGGCCAGCCACGCGGCCCCAAGTGCGAGCACGTCGGACAGGTTATGCCCCGCATCGGCCAGCAGCGAGAGCGCATGACTGCGCACACCCCACACTGCCTCCCCCACCACATAGACAAGGTTGAGCGCGATGCCGATGGCAAACGCCCGGCCATAGGAGGCAGGCGTGTGCACATGATGGTGGCCGAACAGCCCGCCATGCCCGTGGTCGTGCCCGCAGGCTTCCTCATGCCCGTGGGCGGCGTGGTCGTGGCCGGCATGGGCATCATGCACATGGTCATGGCCGCAGTCATGCCCCGCTTCAGGCCTGGTGGTGGCCTCCTGGTCGGGGGGCGCATGGTCATGGCCGGTGCAGGCAGGACCGTGCGCCTGTGTGGGGGCGGCGTGGTCATGGGAGTGGTCATGGCCATTCGCGCCATGGTTGTGCTGGCAGTCGCCCATGGGGCCTGAATCCATATTGATCGGGAGGGGCAGGGTATCGCCGCCTTCCTAGCAGAAGGTTACGGCCCGTCACCAGCATTTAGCACATTCCTGTGCGGCGCCCCGGCGTGATATGGCTCCCGCACCACCATCAGCCACGGAAACCTGCCCCCATGATCCGACTGACCGAACTGCGCCTGCCCATCGCGCATGACGAAGCCGCACTGGAACAGGCGGTGGCCGAGCGGCTGGGCGTGGCACGGGCGGATATCGAAGCCATCACCATCTTCCGCCGTGGCCATGACGCCCGCCACCGGCACCGCGTGATGCTGGTCTATACCGTGGACTGCGCCGTGCGTGACGAGGCCGCCGTGCTCGCAGCCCATGCAGATGCACGTAACATCATGCCCACGCCCGACACCACCTACCGTTTTGCGGTGGATGATGGCCCGGCCCTTGCCGCCCGGCCCGGCTTCATGCGCCCGGTGGTGATCGGGGCAGGGCCATGCGGGCTGATGGCGGCCCTTGTGCTGGCGCAGATGGGCCTGCGCCCGCTGGTGCTCGAGCGTGGCAAGGTGGTGCGCGAGCGCACGGTCGATACGTTTGCCCTGTGGCGCAAATCCATCCTCAACCCCGAGAGCAACGTGCAGTTTGGCGAAGGGGGGGCGGGCACCTTCTCCGATGGCAAGCTGTACAGCCAGGTCAGCGATCCGCGGCATTATGGCCGCAAGGTGCTGGCCGAGTTCGTGCGCGCGGGCGCCCCGCCCGAGATCGAATACCTCTCGCGCCCGCATATCGGCACGTTCCGGCTGGTGTCGATGGTCGAGCATATCCGCGCCGAGATCGAGGCGCTGGGCGGCGAATACCGCTTTGGCGCGCATGTGACCGAATTCGTGACCGGCGATGACGGCGCGGGCGGCCAGCGCATCCGTGCGCTCCGCCTGGCCGATGGGGATGAGATTGCGGCAAGCCACGTGGTGCTGGCCATCGGCCACAGCGCGCGCGACACGTTTGGCGCGCTGCATGCGGCAGGCGTTGCCATGGTGGCCAAGCCGTTTTCCATCGGGGTGCGCATCGAGCACCCGCAATCGGTCATCAACACCGCCCGCTATGGCCAACCCGAGGCCGTGCCGCTGCTGGGCGCTGCGGATTACAAGCTGGTGCACCACGCCAGCAATGGCCGCGCGGTCTATTCCTTCTGCATGTGCCCCGGCGGCACGGTGGTGGCCGCCACGTCGGAGGTGGGGCAGGTGGTGACCAATGGCATGAGCCAGTATTCCCGCGCCGAGCGCAACGCCAATGCAGGCCTGGTGGTGGGGGTCACGCCGGAGCGCGACTACCCCGGCGGCCCGCTTGCGGGCATCGCCTTCCAGCGCGAATGGGAGCGGCGCGCGTTCGAGGCCGGGGGCGGAGCCTATTTCGCGCCCGCGCAGACGGTGGGCGACTTCCTTGATGGCGTGGCGTCCTCCACGCTTGGCGCTGTCGTGCCGTCCTACCGCCCCGGCGTGACACCCACCGACCTCTCGACCTGCCTGCCGGACTTCGCGGTGGCGGCCATGCGTGAAGCGCTGCCGCATTTTGACAGCAAGCTGGCGGGCTTTTCCATGCGCGATGCGGTGATGACGGGGGTGGAGACGCGCACATCATCCCCGCTGCGCATTCCGCGTGGGGTGGACGGGCAGGGCGAGAACCTGCGCGGACTGTTCCCTGCGGGCGAGGGGGCGGGCTATGCCGGGGGCATTCTCTCGGCGGGGATTGACGGCATCCGCATTGCCGAGGCCGTGGCCCTGTCGCTTGCGGGGCGGGATGTGGAACAGGCGCTGCACCGGGGCATGACCCATGCCACGGAGGCGCAGTAAAGCCTTAAAGAAGTAAACGTTTTTGGGTGCCGCCTTTTTTCAAACAGGCGGCATCCCTCGAAGCTTTTTGAAAAAAGCTTCACCAAAAACTTTTATCTGTTTTGTCCGGCTTACAGGAACGAGACCGGGTCAATATCCACGTCAATCCGCGCCCCGCGCTCGGGTTTCACGCGGCTGAGCCATTCGCGCATGATGGGCTGCACCGCAATGTTGCGCCGCGCGCGCAAAAGCAGCCGGTGGCGGTGCCGACCGCGCAAAATGGCCAGTGGGGCAGGGGCGGGCCCAAGAACCTGCACGCCATCAAGCCGCGGCGCGTTCTGGCCAAGGGCGCGGGCGGTCAGTTCGGCGGCATCCGGTGTTTCAGCACTCACGATCAGGGCGGCAAGCCTGCCATAAGGCGGCCAGAAGCCGGGGCGGCGCTGCTCGGCCTCCTGCTCCATGAAACTGCCGAAATCACCGGACACCAGCGCCTGCATGACCGGGTGGTCGGGCACGTAGCTCTGCAACAGCACCCGGCCCGGCGCCTCCGCGCGGCCCGCACGCCCTGCCACCTGATGCAGGAGCTGCACCGTGCGCTCCGATGCCCGCAGGTCACCCCCGCCAAGGCCGAGATCGGCATCGACAATGCCCACAAGCGTCAGGTGCGGAAAGTGCCAGCCCTTGGCCACGATCTGGGTGCCGATCACAAGATCCACCTCGCGCCGGGCAATGCGCTCGACGGCGGCGGCAGTGGCTGCCGGGCCGCTGAGCGTATCGCTCGCCATGACCAGAATCCGCGCATCGGGGAAGGTGGCGCGCGCCTCCTCCGTTATGCGTTCCACGCCGGGGCCGATGGGGGTCAGGCTGTCGGCATCGGCGCATTTTGGGCAGGTCTGGGGAATGGGCTCGTCATACCCGCAATGGTGGCAGGTCAGGATATGGCGGGCGCGGTGCTCGACCAGCCAGGCGGTGCAGTTGGGGCACTGCATGCGGTGGCCACAGGTGCGGCACAGCGTAAGCGGCGCATAGCCGCGGCGGTTGAGGAACAGCATGGCCTGCTCGCTCCGGCCTATGGCGTCGTTGATCGCGCCGGTCAGCACGGGCGAGAGGAACAGCCCGCGCTCGGGTGGGTCGGCGCGCATGTCCAGCGTTTCCACCGCTGGCATGGTGGCGTTGCCGTGGCGGGCATTGAGCTTGAGGTGCCGGTAGCGGCCCGCCCCCACATTGGCCAGGCTTTCAAGGCTGGGGGTGGCCGAGACCAGCACGATGGGGGCCTTGCTCATGCGCGCGCGCACCACCGCCATGTCACGCGCGTGGTAGGTCACGCCATCTTCCTGCTTGAAGGCGGTCTCGTGCTCTTCATCGACAATAATCAGCCCGAGCTGGTCAAACGGCAGGAACAGCGCCGAGCGCGCGCCCACCACCACGCGGGCCGTGCCATCGGCCACCGCCCGCCACGTCACGCGCCGAAGCCTTGCCCCAAGATCGGAATGCCACAGCGCGGGTTCCGCGCCAAAGCGGCGGGCAAAGCGCCCGGTCCACTGGGCCGAGAGCGCGATCTCGGGCAACAGCACCAGCGCCTGCTTGCCAGCCTCGAGGCAGGCGGCGATGGCCTCCATGTAGATCTCGGTCTTGCCTGATCCGGTCACCCCTTCCAGCAGGGTGATGGAAAAGCTGTCTTCCGCCACCCTTGCCCGCAGCTCGGTCGCCACCTCGGCCTGGTTGCCGCCCAGCGTGGGCGGGCAATGCGCGGGATCGGGTGTGGCGAAGGGCGGCGGGGGCGTGATTTCAACCGCGCGCAGGGCGCCCGCCTGCGCCAGACCGCGAATGACGGCAGCCCCCACGCCCGCCCGGCGGGCAAGTTCGGCGGCGGGCAGCGGTGGCCCTGCGGCGGCAATGTCGAGCGCCTTCTGGCGGGCGGGCGTGAGCCGGAGGTCGGCAGGCAATGTGGGCGCGGGGCTGTAACCCGTGCCGGGTTTGGGCAGGGCGGCCAGCGCATTGGCCCGCAACGCCATGGCCAGCACCATGCCCGGCGGCGAGAGTGTATAGGCGGCCACCCAGTCCACGAACTGGCGCAGCTGCGCGGGCAGGGGCGGCAGGTCAAGGCGTGCGACCACGGGCTTGAGGCGGCTTGTGGCCACTTCCTTGGGTGGGGGCGGCCTGAATTCGGGTGGCAGGTTGGGGGCGGCATCCCAGATCACGCCGGTTTCGGTGCGGCGGCCAAGCGGCACGGTCACGATATCGCCAGGGCGGGCATCGGCCAGCCGGGGCGGCAGCAGGTAGTCCAGTGGCCCGGCAAAGGGCAGGGTGAGCATGACCCGCACGCGCCCGTCAGGGGCGGGGGGCAGCAGGTCCGTCTGGGTGGGGTTGCGATGCGGCATGTGTTTTTCTACCGTCAGGCATCGGCTGTGTCTTGTCCATCCGTAAGGCATGGCGCATCCATGACCCCGATCAGGCATGATTTTTAGACAACGCATTGAGAGCAGGTGATAAAAGTTTTTGGGTGCCGCCTTTTGTCAAGAAGGCGGCGTGCTTTGAAGCTTTTTGGAAAAAAGCTTCATCAAAAAACTTTTTTCGGTCAGGGAAAGGGTCTGCGGCATGATGGCAACCGAGGCACGCGACGCCTTTTTGCAATGGATGGAGACCGAGCGCCGGGCCTCTCCCCTCACGCTTGCGGCCTATCGCGGCGATCTTGACCGTTTCCTTGCCTTCCTCATGGGGCATCTGGGCGCGGACCCCGATCTGGGCGCGCTTGCGGGGCTTTCGCTGGCCGACCTGCGGGCCTGGCTGGCCCATGAGCATAACGCCGCCCTGACTGGCAGGCGCGCCACCACGCAGGACCGCGCGGCGCGCACGCGGGCACGGCGCGTTTCGGCGCTGCGTTCCTTCTATCGCTATCTGGCCCGCTACCACGGGGTGGACAACCCGGCCCCCGCCCTGCTGGCCACCCCGCGCACCCGCCGCCCGCTGCCCCGCCCGCTGCCCAAACCCCAGGCGCTCGAAGTGCCCGAAGGCGTGGCCGACATCGCCCACACCCCCATGGCGCAGGTGCGCGACGGGGCGCTGTTCATGCTGCTGTATGGCTGCGGGCTGCGCATTTCAGAGGCGCTGGGGCTGGATGTGCGTGATTTCGATCAGGCTGCAGGCTTTGGCAACCCGGTGCAGGGCGATGGCGTGCTGCGCATTCGCGGCAAGGGCGGCAAGGAGCGCATGGTGCCGGTGCTGCCGCAGGTCATGCAGGCGCTCAGGCGGTGGCGCAATGCCCACCCGCTGCCCCAGGCTGATGCGCCGCTGTTCGTGGGCGTGCGCGGCGGGCGGCTGCAGGCGGGCATTGCCCAGCGCGCCATGCGCACGTGGCGGCACATGGCGGGCCTGCCCGAGCATGCAACCCCACATGCGCTGCGGCATTCATTTGCAACGCACCTGATGGAAGGCGGCGCCGACCTGCGCGTGATTCAGGACCTGCTCGGCCATGCCAGCCTGTCCACCACCCAGCGCTACACGCTGGCTGATGAAGCGCGGCTGATGGATGTCTGGACACGCGCCCATCCGCATGCCACCACCGACACCCCGCCCGATACTGCCCGATGAACAGGAAGATCCATGCCTGAGCGGTTTGCCTACCCCCCCATCGACCCCTACGACCATGGCTGGCTTGATACGGGGGAGGGGCACCGCGTTTACTGGGAACTGTGCGGCAATCCTGATGGCATTCCCGTGGTGTTCGTGCATGGCGGCCCCGGTGGTGGATGCTCGGCCTTCCAGCGCCGCATGTTCGACCCCGCGCGTTACCGCATCCTGCTGTTTGACCAGCGTGGCTGCGGGCGCTCCACGCCGCATGCCTGCCTCGAGCACAACACGACATGGCACCTCGTGGCCGATATGGAGCGCCTGCGGGTGCTCACGGGGGCGGAGCAGTGGATGGTGTTTGGCGGCTCATGGGGCTCCACGCTGGCGCTGGCCTATGCGCAGGCGCACCCCGGGCGGGTCACGGCGCTGGTCATTCGCGGCATCTTCACCCTGCGCCGGGCGGAACTGTTGTGGTATTATCAGGAAGGAGCCTCGTGGCTCTTCCCCGACCTGTGGGAGCAGTTCCTCGCCCCCATCCCGCCCGAGGAACGCGGCGACCTGATCACGGCCTATAACCGCCGCCTGACCGGCACCGATCAGGAGGAGCAGATCAGGGCCGCCATCGCCTGGAGCGTGTGGGAGGGGCGCACCATCACCCTGCGCCCCGCGTCCGATGCCGCCGCCCGGCACGCCGATCCGCGCTACGCGCTGGCCTTCTCGCGCATCGAGAACCATTATTTCATCAATGCCGGATGGTTTGAGGAGGGGCAGCTGATCCGCGACGTGGACCGCATCCGCCACATCCCCACCATCATCGTGCAGGGGCGCTATGACGTGGCCACCCCCATGCGCACGGCGTGGGACCTGCACCGCGCCTGGCCGGAGGCGGATTTTCAGGTTGTTGACATCGCGGGTCATGCCATGACCGAGCCCGGCATTATCGAGACCCTCCTCGCCGCGACCGACGCCATGGCGGAGCGCCTGGGCTAGTGGCAGCCCGCAACACCCTGCTGGCCATGGGGCTGGCCTGTGGCCTCGGCGTGGCTCATGGCGCGATTGCCGCCCCCGATGCCGCGCGCCCTGATGCCGCGCGACTGTGCAACCATGAGCGCGTGGCCGAAGTGCCGCTGCGTGATGATGGGGGCTACCTCTCCATCGTGATCAGCATTGCAGGCCACAGCCTGAGCGCGCTGGTTGATACCGGCTCGGATGGCGGGCTGCTCACGCCCGAGATGGTGGGCTATCTGCGCCTGCGCCTCGACCCCGACCATGAAACGGTGGTGCATGGTACCGGCGGGGTGGCGCAGGCCACGCCCAATGCCATCGTGCCCGACCTGCGGGTTGGCGGCGTGGATTTTGGCGCGCGCTCCGTGCCGGTGGGCGAACTGCCCGGCCAGCCCATGATCCAGCCACCCGTGGCGGGGCTGCTTGGCGGCGATATTCTCTCGCGCTTCGATCTGGACATGGATGTGCCCGGCGGCACGCTGAGCCTGTGGAACATCCAGCACGGCTCGCTCGCCTGCGCGCCCCCGCCCGCGTGGGATGGCCCGTATGAAAGCCTGCCCCTGCGGCGGCAGGACAACCGCTTCCTGCTCGATGTAAAGCTTGATGGCAGGCCGGTTACGGCGTTGCTTGATAGTGGCGCGCGCTCGCGCATCGTCTCGCCCGAGGTGGCGCACCGCGCGGGTGTGACCCAGTCACAGCTTGAGCGCGACCCCGGTGGCGTGACCGCCAGCGTGGACGGGCACAAGGACATCTATCACTGGCACCGCTTTGGCAGCCTGCAGGTAGGCCACGAGCTTGAGCGCAATGTCACGCTGACCGTGGCCCCCCTGCGCGAGCATCTTGAGATGCTGCTGGGCTCCGACTGGTTTGCAAGCCATCGGGTGTGGATATCCTACGCCACCAGCCAGGCCTTTGTCCGCCCCGCGCATAAGCGGGGCGGGTAGGTGCTGCGGGGCCTCAGCCCTTGAGCCGGGTATTGCAGATGCTGTAGTAGCCGCCGCCTTTCTGGATCCAGCGCAGGCCGGCATTGGCGTTGGTGGCCTTGTTGGCGTTGTACTGGTCAAGGCAGGTGTGCAGGCGGCCCTTGCCTGCGGGCTCCTTGCTGTATTTGTCAGCCACGGCCGTGGGCATGGTGGCGGAGGTGGCGACTGCGGGCGCTGCGGCCTTGGTGGCTGCCGGTGCGGCAACAGGGGCCGCGGCAGGAGCCGGGGTCGCGGTTGCGGGCTTGGTGGCCTCGGGGGCTGCCGCGGCTGCCGTGTCGGTATCGCCGCACTGCGCGGCCTTGAATTCCTTGTAGGACTGCGTGCCCAGCGTGCCGGCCGTGCGGGCCGCCGTGAATTTGGCATGGCACGCCTTGGAGGTTTCACGCGCCTGCGCGGCCCCGGCGGAGAGGGCAAGCGTAAGGGCGCAGGCTGTGGCGAGGGAGATGCGGAATGATGTGGCCATGAGGTCTGGTCGGTCCTGAAATGATGTATGAAAAATAGGGGGCTTTACAGCGCGCTGTCGCCCGTCTCGCGCGTGCGGATGCGGATGACGCTTTCAAGCGGGGAGATGAAGATCTTGCCATCGCCGATCTTGCCGGTGTGGGCGGCTTCCAGAATCGTCTCGACCGCCTGCTCCACGAGTTCGTCGGTCACGGCAACCTCGATCTTGATCTTGGGCAGGAAGCTGACGTGGTATTCCGCCCCGCGATAGATTTCGGTCTGGCCCTTCTGGCGACCGAAGCCCTTGACTTCCGATACGGTCAGCCCCTGAATCCCCAGCGGGGTCAGGGCCTCACGCACATCGTCGAGCTTGAAAGGCTTGATGATGGCTGTGACAAGCTTCATCGCACCGCGTCTCCATTCTTGCTGTTCCGGCCGGTTGACCGTGGGTGAAGTAAGGTAACCGTTCCGTCTATACCCTGATCGGGTGATGCATGTCATCCGCCTTCACGTCATGCATCTGGCATGTACGCTTGTGCGTTGCCCCCGGTGGGGAGTAAATCCGTGTGGCCTGCCCCGTTGCCCGGGGGGCCCAGAACAGGAAACGAAATGACCGCGAACATGACAGCCACCGCCATGCCCAAAGCCCTTGGGGTTGATGTCTGCATCGTGGGGGCGGGTCCGGTTGGCGCCACGCTGGCCTGCCGCCTGGCAATGGCGGGCATGCAGGTCGCCATCATCGACCGCGCGGCCCTGCCGCCCATGGAGCATCCGGCCTTTGATGGCCGCGCCTATGCCATCGCCGCAGGCTCGCGCCGCCTGCTTGAGGAGGCGGGCGTGTGGCCCCGCCTGCCCATGGAGTCGTGCGACATAAACGAGATCCGCGTGACCGATGGCAGGCCCGGCCAGCCGCCTTCGCCCCTGTTCCTTGAATTTGGCCGTGCCGATGCCGACCAGCCCTTCGGCGCGATGATCGAGGCCCGCGCCCTGCGCGTGGCGCTGAATGCCGCCCTCCACGCAACGCCGGGCCTGCATGTTTTCGCCCCCGATGAAGGCCGCGTGACCCGCACGGCGCAGGGTGCCGTGATCCACACCACCAGCGGCCGCACCATCAATGCCCGCCTTGTGGTGGCCGCCGAGGGGCGGCGCAGCCCGCTGCGCGATCAGGCCCGCATCACGGTCACCCGCATGCCTTACAACCAGTGTGGCATCGTGTGCGCGGTGGCCCACGAATTCCCGCATGAAGGCCGCGCGCTGGAGCATTTCCTGCCCGCAGGCCCCTTTGCCCAGCTGCCCATGGCGGGTAACGCGCAGCACCCCAACCTGTCCGCCCTGGTCTGGACCGAGAGCGAGAAGGTGGCCCACCGTCTGGCCGACCTGCCACACGAGGCCTTTACACACGAGATCCGCCGCCGCATGGGTGATGAATGGCTGGGCGCCGTGACACCCGTGGGGCGGCGCTGGGTCTATCCGCTTTCCGCGCAGTACGCGCAGCGTTATATTGATACCCGGCTGGCGCTGGTGGGCGATGCGGCCCACGGCATCCACCCCATTGCGGGGCAGGGGCTCAATCTCGGCTTCCGTGACGTGATCGCCATGGCCGACATTCTGGCGCAGGTGCACGCGGCGGGCGGCGATGTGGGCGCGCCCGACGTGCTGCGCCGCTATCAGGCCCGCTGTCGGCCCGCCAACATGCTTATGCTGGCGGCGACCGATGCGCTTGAGCGCCTGTTTGGCAATGACAACCCCGTGCTGCGCCTGGCGCGTGACGTGGGGCTTGCCACCGTCAACCGCATCACGCCGCTGCGCCGCAGCTTTGCCCGGCACGCCATGGGGCTGTGAACGCCTGCCTGCCAGACATATGACAACCGCCCATCGGACGGAACAGACCGATCATGCCTGAAAACCCGCCTGCCACCCTTTCGCTGAAGGACCGCACCAGTCCCGTGCTGCCCCCTACGCTGGGCCCGATTGACCCCGCCATGCTGTGGCGCGAGATCGTAAGTGGTGCGTGTGGCTGCAACGACCCGCTGGTCAAGGGGCTGCTGGCCACCGGCATCCGCAACCACAGCTCCTTTCGGGGTGCGCTTGCCGCCCTGCTCGGGCGCAAGCTTGGCGACCGGTCGGTGGCCGATGATGCGCTGGCCGAACTGGTGACGGAAGTGTTCGAGGCCGACCCTGATATCGTCAACGCCGCCGCAGCCGACCTCGTGGCCATACGCGAGCGCGACCCGGCCACGGCGGAATACGTAACGCCCTTCCTGTTCTTCAAGGGTTATCATGCCGTGCAGAGCCATCGCGTGGCGCACTGGCTGTGGCATAACGGGCGCAGCTATCTGGCGCTGCATCTGCAGAGCCGGTGCTCGGAACTGTTCGGGGTTGATATTCACCCTGCCGCCCGGCTGGGGCGGCGGGTCCTGTTCGATCATGGCACGGGCATCGTCATTGGCGAGACCTCGGTGCTGGAGGATGACGTGTCGCTGCTGCAGGGCGTGACCCTTGGCGGCACCGGCAAGAACGTGGGCGACCGCCACCCAAAGGTGCGCCGGGGCGTGCTGATTGGCGCGGGGGCCACCATTCTGGGCAATATCGAGATTGGCGAGGGGGCCAAGGTGGGGGCGGGGTCCATCGTGCTTGAATCCGTCTCGCCCTACACCACGGTGGTGGGCAACCCGGCCCGCGTTGTTGGCACGCGCCATTCCAGCCTGCCAGCCTTCACCATGGACCAGATGCTCCCGCCGATTGATTACATCATCTGATGACCGAATTCGTTTTCAGGCCGCATGTGGCCGTTATTGGCGGTGGCCCCGCGGGTCTTGCTGCAGCCGAGATCCTGTCCGAGCGCGGGTGTGCCGTGAGCGTGGTCGAGCAGATGCCCACCATGGGCCGCAAGCTGCTCATGGCCGGGCGCGGCGGGCTGAACCTGACCCATTCCGAGGATGCAGCAGCCTTTGCCGCCCGCTATGGCGCGGCACGACCGATGATGCAGGCTGCCCTGTCCGCCTTTGGCCCGGCTGATATGGTGAAATGGGCCGAAGGGCTGGGCCAGCCGTGTTTTACCGGCAGTAGTGGCCGGGTGTTTCCCCGCGCCATGAAGGCCTCGCCCCTGCTGCGTGCGTGGCTCGAGCGGCTGGCCGCGCGTGGCGTGCGCCTGCTCACCCGCCACCGCTGGCTTGGCTGGGATGAGACAGGCCGCCTGCGTGTGTCCGGCCCTGGCGGAGCGGTAAGCTGGCGGGTCGATGCCACCGTGCTGGCCATAGGGGGGGCAAGCTGGGCACGGCTGGGGTCTGACGGGGCATGGCGCGAGCGGCTTGAGGGGCTTGGTGTTGATGTCACGCCGTTTGCCCCTGCCAATTGTGGCTTTGTCACCGGATGGAGCCCGTCCTTTTGCGAGCGGTTTGCGGGCACGCCGCTGCGCGGGATCGGCCTTGCGCTGGAAGACGGGCCGAGCGTGCGCGGCGAGGCGGTGGTGACCGGGACAGGCATCGAGGGTGGCGCGGTCTATGCGCTGTCAGCGGCGATTCGCGAGCGGATTGCCCGGACCGGCCACGCGCGCCTGCTCATTGACCTGCGCCCGGCCCTTGAGCAGGCCGAGATCGCCACCCGCATTGCCCGCGTGCGGGCGCGGGAGAGCCTGTCCAACACATTGCGCAAGGCTTTGAAGCTTTCCCCCGTTGCGGTGGCGCTGATGCGTGAAGGCGGCGACGGGCCGCCGCCGCGCGCGCCACAGGCGCTGGCGGCGCGGGTCAAGGGTGTGCCGGTTGATGTAACCGCCCCCGCCGCGCTGGACCGCGCCATATCGGTGGCCGGTGGCATTGCATGGCCCGCGCTTGATGCGCATTTCATGATCCGCGGGCTGCCCGGCGTGTTCGCGGCTGGCGAGATGCTGGACTGGGAGGCCCCCACCGGCGGCTACCTGCTGCAGGGCTGCATGGCCACGGGCCGCATGGCGGGCGAGGGCGCATGGGCGTGGTTGCAGGACTCGCGGCGCGAGCGGTATCCGTCAGCGCCATGAGTGTTGCAATCACGATTGGCGAGCGGCGCGGGGCCGTTGCGGGCGATGGCCCCGTGACGATGGACCTGGCCGAACTGCTTTCCACCCGCCTGCTGGTGCAGGGCAATTCCGGCTCGGGCAAGTCGCACCTGCTGCGCAGGCTGCTCGAGCAGTCGGCGCGCATGGTGCAGCAGGCCATCATCGACCCCGAGGGCGATTTCGTCAGCCTGGCCGAGCGCTTTGGCCATCTGGTCATTGATGCCGCCGAGCATACCGAGGCGGCCCTGCAGGCGGCGGGCGAGCGCATGCGCGTGCACCGCGCCTCGGTCATCCTGAACCTTGAGGGCGTGGATGCGGATGTGCAGATGCGCCGCGCGGCAGCCTTTCTTGGCGGCATGTTCGAGGTGCCGCGTGATTACTGGTACCCCGTGCTGGTAGTGGTGGATGAAGCCCAGCTTTTTGCGCCAGCCGCAGCCGGCGAGGTGTCCGATGAGGCACGCCGCGCCTCGCTTGGGGCCATGACCAACCTCATGTGCCGTGGGCGCAAGCGCGGGCTGGCGGGCGTGATCGCAACACAGCGCCTGGCGAAGCTTGCCAAGAATGTCGCAGCCGAGGCATCGAACTTCCTCATGGGCCGCACTTTCCTTGATATCGACATGATGCGCGCGGCCGACCTGCTGGGCATGGAGCGGCGGCAGGCCGAAAGCTTCCGTGACCTTGAGCGCGGCTATTTCGTGGCCCTTGGCCCCGCCGTGTGCCGCAGGCCGCTTGCGGTCAAGATCGGCCCGGTCGAGACCGAAAGCCGCTCGGCTGGCCCCACGCTGATGCCCTTCGAGCCGGTGCCCGCGGGCGAGGAAATACGCGAACTGATCCTGACCCCGGTGCCCGAGCGTGAACTGCCTGCACGCCTGCCGCGTCATGTCAGCCCGCCGCCTGATATCCTCTCGCAGCTTGCAGCCCACGCCGAGACCGCGACGCTGGAGGCCGAAACTGCCGAACCCGAAGCTCCGCCGGTAGATGCGGCAGCGCTCAGGCTGCGCTTTATCGAGATCCTGACCGACATATTGCGCGATGAGGATGCGGGTTTCCGCCCGGTGCATGTGCTGTATCAGGATTTTCTGGTGCGCTGCCGGATTGAGGGCATGGGGCGGGACGCGCTCGACATGCCGCGCTTCCGCCGTCTGCTCGCAGTCGCCCGCGCGGGCGTGGACGCCACCACCGTGGAAAGCGAGGACTGGCGACAGGCCGAGCAGATGGCCGCCGTGCTGCCTGATGACATGCAGGGCATTTTCCTGCTCATTGCGCGTGCTGCGATGCATGGGGAGCCATGTCCGTCCGACAGCGTGATCGCGCGCACTTACGGCACCCATTCGCTTGGCCGCGCCCGGCGGCAGCTTGCCTATCTTGAAGAGCAGAACATGATCGTGCTGCGCAATGACGGGCTGGGCCGCCGCAGTGCCGCCATCATCGGCCCCGGCTGGGAGACCGCGCCCGCTTTGCCAGATGGCGGTTAACCCTGAAGCCGT
This sequence comes from Komagataeibacter sucrofermentans DSM 15973, assembly GCF_040581405.1. Lineage (NCBI taxonomy): Bacteria > Pseudomonadati > Pseudomonadota > Alphaproteobacteria > Acetobacterales > Acetobacteraceae > Komagataeibacter > Komagataeibacter sucrofermentans. Next base: position 2,443,948 of record NZ_CP137157.1, on the reverse strand, counting down.
TTTGGCAAAGCTTTTGGTGCAGGTGGCAATTCCCTGCACGCCGGTAATAAAAAACCTGCCTTCTTGCGAAGGCAGGTTTTTTTACTGTTCAGCCAGTTACGCTGTAATCAGCGCTTCCACCAGCCCGTGCGGCGACGGGGGGCTGCTTCCGCCTCGGTCGTTGCGGCAGGTTCTGCCGCTTCGTCCGTAGCCGGTTCTGCTGCCGCGTCTTCCGCCTTCTTGCGGCGGCGCGTGCGGGTGGCCGTGGCCGTCGTTGTGGTGGCGGCCTTGCGGGTGGTGGCACGCTTGCGCGGCGCGGGCTTGGCCGGTGCGGCTTCCGCCGTCTCGGCTACCGCTTCCGCCGGGGCCTCTGCTGCCTCGGTGGCGGCAGGCTCGGCCTTCTTGCGGCGTGCCGGGGCACGGCGGCGCTTGGGGGCCTCTTCCGCCGCCGGGGCTTCGGCTTCCGCTGTCACGGGTGCTTCAGCCGTGGCCTCGGTGGCTTCATCCGCCTTGGCAGCCGTCTTGCGGGTGGAGCGGCGGCGCGTGGTGGCCGTCGTCGTGCCCGTGCTCCGGCTTGCCGCACGCTTGCGCGCGGGTTTGGCGGGTGCGGCGTCCTCGGCAGGGGCCGTTTCTTCCACAACCTCGGGCGCTGCCTCGACCGGCGTTTCTTCCGGCGTCCTGGCGGCCTTGGTGCGGCTGCTGGCGCGGCGCGAGGTGGTGGCCGAGCTGGCGCGGCGGCGGCGCGGCCTGGGCGCTTCCTCCACGGGTTCCGCCACGGCTTCCACAACTACCGGCTCGGCAGGGGCGGCTTCGGCTTCCACCACCACGGCTTCGGCGACCGGCGCGCTCACTTCGGCTTTCGCCTCGGCCGGGGCCTCGGTGGTGGCTTCCGTTTCCACCGGCGTGCGGCGGCGCGTGCGGCGACGACGACGCGGCTTGGGCGCTTCCTCTTCTTCCGCGACCGCGACCGCGATGACCGCGGGCTCGGCTTCCACAACCTCTTCCACGATCTCGGCAGGCGCCGTGGTCTGCTCGATCACGTCAAAGATGTCGATGATCGGGTCGCCATACGGGTCAGCCGGGGTGGGGCCGCGATAGACTTCACGCGGCGCGGGCGCGGGTGCCGGTTCCTCGGCTGCAGGCTGCTGCGGCGTATCGGTCGTCTGCTCGGGCGTGGTGGCGCCTGAGCCACGACGACGACGACGGCGGCGGCGACGGCGATGGTCGGTGCCCGATGCGATATCCTCGTCCTCTTCCGTGCTGGCCGGGGCTTCCGGGGTCGCCTCGGCTACCGGCGGCTCGGCCTGGATCTGGATCTCGCGCACATGGCTGCTTTCGGCCGGGGCGTGCGCGATGGCGGCAGGGGCCTCGAAGCGGGCCGTCTGCTGGCGCACGCGCTCGATCTTGCACTCGGGCGGCTGCAGCGTGGCATCGGGTGCGAACACGACCTGCATCTTGTGCCGCGTCTCGATTTCCGAAAGCCAGGTGCGCTTGTTGTTGAGGATGTAGAAGGCGACCTCGGGTGCCACCTGCACGGTGATTTCCGCGGCCTTGCGCTGCATGCCCTCGTCCTCGATCGCGCGCAGCACGTGCAGCGACGAGCTTTCGATCCCGCGCACGATGCCGGTGCCCTGGCAGTGCGGGCAGGGCATGAAGGCGGATTCGGCAATGGAGGGGCGCAGGCGCTGGCGCGACATTTCCAGCAGGCCGAAATGCGAGATCTGGCCCACCTGGATGCGCGCGCGGTCGGTGCGCAGGGCATCCTTGAGCTTGCGCTCGACCATGCCGTTATGCTTGCGGCTTTCCATGTCGATGAAGTCGATCACGATCAGACCGGCCAGATCACGCAGGCGCAGCTGGCGGGCGACTTCCTCGGCGGCTTCGAGGTTGGTGCGCAGCGCCGTTTCCTCGATGTTGCGCTCACGCGTGGCGCGGCCCGAGTTCACGTCGATCGCAACCAGCGCCTCGGTCTGGTTGATGACCAGATAGCCACCCGACTTGAGCTGCACGGAAGGCGAGAGCATGGAATCGAGCAGCCCCTCCACCTTGTAGTGCGAGAACAGGGTCTGCTCGTGGTCCTGCCACAGGCGCACCTTCTGCGCGTTCTGGGGCATGAGCATGCGCATGAACTCGCGCGCCGACTTCCAGCCCGGCTCGCCATCGATCAGGATCTCGCCTACCTCGCGCGTGTAGATATCGCGGATGGCGCGCTTGATCAGGCTCGCTTCCTCATAGATCAGGGCGGGGGCGACGGATTCGAGCGTGTGCTGGCGGATGTCATCCCACAGGCGCAGCAGGTATTCGCAGTCGCGCATGATCTCGGCGCGCGGGCGCTGGGCGCCGGCGGTGCGCACGATCATGGCCATGCCGCGCGGAATCGACAGCTCGGTGATGATGTCGCGCAGGCGGCGGCGGTCGGCCACCGAGGTGATCTTGCGCGAAACACCGCCCCCGCGCAGCGAGTTGGGCATGAGCACGCAGTAGCGCCCGGCAAGCGACACGTAGGTGGTCAGGGCCGCGCCCTTGTTGCCGCGCTCTTCCTTGACCACCTGCACGAGCAGGATCTGGCGGCGGCGGATGACTTCCTGAATCTTGTAGTTGCGCAGGAAGCGGGCGATGCGGCGCTGGGCCTGGGCTTCATCGCCGGTATCGTTCTCGCCGCCCACGGTTTCGGGCTCGTCGCCTTCCTCGCCCGCGGGGGTTTCGGCTTCGTCCTCGGCGCGGGGGGCGTCCTCTTCCTCGTCATCACGTGCGCGGCGTTCTTCTTCCGCGCGGCGTTCCTCTTCCTGCAGCGCGAGCAGCTTTTCGCGGTCGGCTACGGGGATCTGGTAATAATCGGGGTGGATTTCGCTGAAGGCGAGAAAGCCGTGGCGGTTGCCGCCATAATCCACGAACGCAGCCTGAAGGCTGGGTTCTACACGGATAACCTTGGCGAGGTAGATGTTGCCCTTGAGCTGCTTCTTGGAAGCGGCTTCGACATCATAATCCTCAAGGTGGTTACCATCCATCACGACCACGCGGGTTTCTTCCGCGTGGGTCGTGTCGATCAGCATGCGTTTGCTCATAAATAGGCGCACTCCGGTGTGTCACGCTCCGGCATCCGGGCTGCGCGCGAGTCGTGGCGGCAGGAAGGGCGGGGGAGCGGACAAAAGCATGATTGAAAAAGCCGTGACTGAAACCGGACGGGAGACCACCGCGCCCTGCGCGGGCGGACAGGCCATGCGCCACGACCGGATGCGGCATGCGTGTGCCGCCCGTATTCGCGCATGGTGTCATCGCATATGCGGAAAAGGTCCGCGTGGTGTCCAATCCATCCTCGGTTTTGGCTGGGGAGGGCGCGGCCCGGCCTGATTGCCGGGGCGGAACCTTCCGTATCGACTGGTATGCCATCCGGTTTCCTGTCGATGGGGAACACCGGCGCGGCTGCCTCAGGTCGTGCGTGGCATGTGCCCCCACGCCGTAACGTGGCCGGTAAGAATACCGGTAAGCGCATGTCGCGCATGCATGATGCATGCCGGATGGAGTTTAAGTCATGCCTGCTGGCATCTCGCCCTATCAGGCATGCCAGCAGGGCAGCCAGACCGGGCGCGGTCCATCACGGCTGGGCAGCATGACGCAATGCGGCCCTTCCTGCAAGGGGCTTGCGTTTATCCCGCTGACGAAGGGCGTGGATGGTGGTAAGGAAAATTAAAGACACACGACCCCGCAACCGCCTTGACCGGAACCCGATGCATGACCACTGGCTGGCCTGATGGAAACAAGGCGGCCCTGACAGCGCGCAGGCCTGAACCCGTGCTGCCGCGCCGCGCTGTTGTGGCGGGGCTGGGCGTGCTGCTGCCCGGCAGCGCGCTGGCGCGGGTGGCGCCCCATGTGCCCGCCCACGTGCATGCGGCCGCCGCCGCCCATCACGCCGCGCACCCGCTGCACGCGCCCGCCATCGTGGGGCGCGCCACGCCGCCCAGGCCGCTGATCATGCTCGACCCCGGCCATGGCGGAAAGGACCCGGGCGCCATCGGCATTTCCGGCACGTATGAAAAACATGTGGCTGAAGCGGCCGCCAGCGAATTGCAGCGCCAGCTTGAGGCCAGTGGCCGCTACCGCGTGGCCATGACGCGCGCCGATGACCGCTTCATCCCGCTCGAGGGCAGGGTGGACATCGCGCACAGCCACAAGGCCTCGCTGTTCATTTCCATGCATGCCGATGCGCTGACCAACCGCGCCGTGCGCGGGGCCAGTGTCTATACGCTGTCGTCCAGGGCATCGGACCGGCAGACGGCCATGCTGGCGCGCACCGAGAACAGCGCCGACCGCTATGGCGGCCCGCACGTGCACGCGGATTCGCCCGAGGTGCAGGAAATCCTCGCAAGCCTCGTGACCGAGGAAACCCGCCACGGCGCCGCCCACATGGCCAGCAGCATCGTTACCTCGTTTCGTCCGCGCATAGGCCTGTTGCAGCACCCTTCGCGCCATGCCTCCTTCGTGGTGCTCAAATCGGCCGATATTCCCTCCGTGCTCGTGGAGATGGGCTTCATGTCAAACCACATGGATGAAGCGGCCCTGAGGCAGGCCGCCCACCGCATGGTGGTGGCAGGGGCCATGGTGCAGGCCATCGACCGTTATTTCGCCACCGACAGCATGGTGACCCACGCCACGGGCTGAGGGGGGAGCCGGGGTGCGCTTTTACGGTTGCAATCAGGGTTCGGGGCTGTATTGTGCCCGGCATGGTAACGATAGCGCACATTGCTGGGGCTGGAACGGGCGCATGCGCGCACCTGTCCGCGCGCGCATGTGCCGGTGCCGGGCTTCTTCGTCTTCGACTTATCCGCCCCTGAGCGATCAGGGCCGGCCGCGTGCCGGTGCGCCCAGGGGATTGATCAGGCCGGTTCATGCCGGTTTGCGAACACGAATGACAGGGGCACGCAGCCGTGCCACCTCCCGCCACACAACAGGACCAAGTCCAAGGTTATTACCATGAGCATCGACCATCCCTCCTTTGGCCGCATCGACGCCAACCGCGTCATCATTTTCGATACAACGCTGCGTGATGGCGAGCAGTCGCCCGGTTTTTCCATGAACCTCGCCGAGAAGCTGCGCATGGCCGAAGCGCTTGAGGAACTGGGCGTGGACGTGATGGAGGCGGGCTTTCCCGTGGCCTCCAGGGGTGATTTCGACAGCGTTCACCAGATTGCCCAGAAGGTGAAGAACACCGTGGTGTGCGCGCTCGCACGCAGCGGCGGCAAGAACGACATTGCCAGCGCGGGCGAGGCGATCAAGCCAGCAAAGCGCGGGCGCATCCACAACTTCATCTCCACCTCGCCGCTGCACATGAAGTACAAGCTGCGCATGGAGCCCGAAACGGTGCTGGAAGTGATCGAGGCGGGCAACCGCGCCGCCCGCCAGTTCACCGATGATGTGGAATGGTCCGCCGAGGATGGCTCGCGCACCGAGCCCGACTTCCTGTGCCGCTGTGTCGAGACCGCCATCCGCGCGGGTGCGACCACCATCAACATCCCCGACACGGTGGGCTATTCCACGCCCGAGGACATGGCCCGCATCTTCGCTGACCTGCGCGCCCGCGTGCCGGGGGCTGATGGCGTCATCTTCTCCACCCACAACCATAATGACCTGGGCCTGGGGGTTGCCAACACCATCGCGGCGCTGAAGGCTGGCGCGCGGCAGGTGGAATGCACCATCAACGGTATTGGCGAGCGCGCGGGCAATGCGGCGCTGGAGGAAATCATCATGGTGCTGCGCACGCGCCATGACGTGCTGCCCTTTACGACCGGCATCCACACCGAGCGCCTGCTGCGCACCTCGCGCATGCTGGCCACCATCACGGGCTTTGACGTGCAGCCCAACAAGGCCATCGTGGGCCGTAACGCATTTGCGCATGAAAGCGGCATCCATCAGGATGGCATCCTGAAGAACGCCGCCACCTACGAGATCATGACGCCGGAAAGCGTGGGCTGGACCCGTTCCTCGCTGGTGCTGGGCAAGCATTCGGGGCGCGCGGCCTTCCGCGACAAGCTCAAGGCGATGGGCTACGACAAGCTGGAAGAAGAGCAGTTCAACGAGGCGTTCTCGCGCTTCAAGGATCTGGCCGACCGCAAGAAGGTCATCTACGACGAGGATCTGGTCGCACTGGTTGATGATGAAGTGCGCGACCATGCCCGCATCCGCTTCATCTCGCTCGATGTAACCGCAGGCTCGCGCCGCCCCGCCACCGCCGATCTGGTGCTGGAAGTCGATGGCGCGCGCCGCGAAGGCCATGCGGAAGGGCAGGGACCGGTCGATGCCGCGTTCAATGCCATCCGTGCCATCGTGCCGCATGATGCGACGCTGCAACTGTATTCCGTCGGCGCCGTGACCGAGGGCAGCGATGCGCAGGCCCGCACCTCCGTGCGGCTGGAGGAAGATGGCAAGCTGGTCGATGGCCAGGGCGCTGATGCCGATACGCTGGTCTCGGCCGTGCGCGCCTACGTGCATGCGCTCAACAAGCTGCTGGTCAAGCGTGACCGGGCCGAGCCTGCCGCGCTCGAAGCCTGAGTGAAGAACAGTTGTTGGTGAAGCTTTTTTCAAAAAGCTTCGAAAGGCGCGGCTTTTTTAAAGAAAAGTCGCGCCCGGAAACATTCGTCGCAGATCGCTGATACTGCCACACCGCCCTGCCGTGTCCTGTCACGGCGGGGCGGTGTGTCATGGGGCTTTCAGTAGCCGCCTTCGCCTTCGTAACCCTGCGCGTCGCCGCCTTCCTGCCCGTAGCCATAGGGCTGGGCATAGCCACCCTGCTGCTGGCCGTAATAGCCGCTCTGGTCATATCCCCCCTGGCTGTATCCGCTCTGGCCATACCCGCCTTGACCATACCCGCCCTGCCGGGGGTAGCTGGGGGTGGCGTAGCCGCGCTGGCTACCGTAGCCATAACCTCCGCGCTGGGCCTCGGGGCAGCTCTGCGGCCCATAGCCCGGCGGCAGTACGCGGCCCCCCGCGCACACGGTGGATGGGGCCTCGCCACGCGGGCGGTTGCGCGGCGTGGTGGCGGCGCCGATGGCAGCGCCCCCCGCAGCACCCGCCAGCGCGCCAATCGCGGCGCCCTGCCCGCCGCCCGCCAGCCCGCCGATCAGCGCGCCGCCGCCCGCGCCAAGCAGCCCGCCGCCAATGGCGCGCTGGCCGGGGTCGCGCGTGTCCTCGCATGCGCCAAGGCCGAGGCACAGTGTCGCCGCAAGCAGCAGCGCCGGGCGAGGGGTCATGCGGGGCGATGAAGTCTTCATGTAGGTTTTTCCGCTCCTGTTGACGGGCGATGCCATGATGGCCCGCTTTACCGCCTGGTACAGGATATAGATGAAGCGGCAATGGTGGTTTGGCCATGACCAAAGCGGAGCAATTTGTAACAATCCGCCCGGGTGTGAAGATTTTAATAAATTAAAACCCACTCGCCTCTTGCCCCTGCCTGCGTGCGCCGGTAATCCCTCGACCTTACCCAGACGGTTTTCGACGTGACGCAGGTATGCCATGAGGGCATGCGGTGCCGCCGGTCGGGAGATGGGACAGTCCTGTCTGGTGGTTGTTGTCGGGAGTTCTGGATGTTTGCTCGTGTACTGGGTCTGCTTTCCGCTGACATGGCGATCGACCTCGGCACGGCGAATACGCTGGTTTACGTAAAGGGGCGTGGCATCGTCCTGAACGAACCTTCGGTCGTCGCGCTGGCAGAGGTACGGGGCAAGAAGCAGGTGCTTGCGGTAGGCGAGGAAGCCAAGCAGATGGTTGGCCGCACGCCCGGCAACATCACGGCCATCCGCCCGCTGCGCGATGGCGTGATCGCGGACTTCGAGGTGGCGGAGGAAATGATCAAGCATTTCATCCGCAAGGTCCATAACCGCCGCATGTTCGCAAGCCCGCTGATTATCGTGTGCGTGCCGTCGGGCTCCACCGCCGTCGAGCGTCGCGCCATTCAGGAAAGCGCCGAAAGTGCGGGCGCCCGCAAGGTGTTCCTGATCGAGGAACCCATGGCGGCGGCCATCGGCGCGGGCCTGCCGGTCACCGAGCCTTCGGGCAGCATGATCGTCGATATCGGCGGTGGCACGACGGAAGTGGCCGTCATCTCGCTTGGTGGCATCGTGTATGCCCGCTCGGTGCGGGTGGGCGGCGACAAGATGGATGAGGCGATCATCTCCTACATCCGCCGCAATCATAATCTTCTGATTGGTGAAAGCTCGGCCGAGCAGATCAAGATCCATCTCGGCTCGGCCATGCCGCCGGATGACCCGAATGATCCCGGCCCGTGGCGCGAGGTCAAGGGGCGCGACCTGATCAATGGCGTACCGCGCGAGGTTGTTGTCTCGCAGGCGCAGATTGCCGAGAGCCTGGCCGAACCCGTCAGCCAGATTCTTGACGCGGTGACCACGGCGCTTGAAAATACCCCGCCCGAGCTTGCGGCCGATATCGTGGACAAGGGCATTGTCCTGACCGGTGGCGGCGCGCTGCTTTACCGGCTCGATGAAGTGCTGCGGCGTGAAACCGGCCTGCCGGTTACGGTGGGCGAGGATGCGCTGTCCTGCGTGGCCATGGGCACGGGGCGCGCGCTTGAGGAAATGAAGCGCCTGCGCAATGTACTGACAAGCATGTACTAACGTACGGCCGCCGCCCACGGCGCAAGGCAGGGCGGCGTGCCGAGGGGGGAGACGCAGGACGATGCAGGTCCGGCGACCAGGCAGAAGTGAACGATCCGACCGGCACGGCGCAGCAGGTGCTGCGCGTGGGAAGCGTGCGTGATGCCTGTCTCCATCCAGTTCCGCCAGGCATTGGGCAAGCTTGTGCTGCCCGCCCTCATTCTCGTGGCCTGTGGCGTCATCCTGCTTGGCAAGGCCGATCGTGGCCTGATCGAAAAACTGCGCATGAACACCGCCGACCTGCTCGCCCCCGCCTATGGGCTGGTGGCCTGGCCGCAGGAAAAGCTGCGCTGGGTGTCGGGGAACCTGCAGGATATCCGCAACCTCGAGGCCGAGAACATCCGCCTGCGCGCAGAGAACGTGTCGCTGCGCCACTGGTACGACGTGGCCGCCGCACTGGCTGATGAAAACGCGACGCTGAAGGCCAACCTGCACTGGATTCCCGATAACGCGCCCACCTTCGTCAGCGGGCGGGTGGTGCGTGATACCAGCGGGCTGTATGCACGCGCGGTGCTGCTGGCGCTGAACCCCGATACGGCGGTGCGCAAGGGCGGCATCGCCCTTGATGGCGCGGGGCTGGTCGGGCGCGTGACCGAGGTGGGGCGGCGCTCGGCGCGCGTGCTGCTCATTACCGATTCGTCAAGCCGCCTGCCGGTCACGCTGGAATCAAGCCATGCGGCGGCCATCATGGCGGGTGACAGTTCAGCCCTGCCGCGCATCATCTTTTACCCGCAGGACAATGTGCCGATCGAGGGCGAGCGTGTCGTGACCAATGGCGAGATCGAGAGCCTGCCCGCCGGCCTGCCGGTGGGGCATGTGCATTACCTGCGCCCCGGCCAGCCGGTGGTGGTGCCTGCCGCCGACCTCGATCATGTCGATATGCTGCGCGTGTTCGATTATGAGGACAGCGTGGTGCCGCCCGATGCGCCGGGCCGCGTGCCCCTGCCTGCAACCGGCGGCGCCATGCCCCTGCCCGCGCACCCCGATCAGGGCCTGCACGGATGAAAACCTTCACTCCACCCCCGATCCGCCCCGGCATCCAGCCACGTTCTGGGCTGGGCTACCGGATCGACCATGGCGTGCGCAGCAGCGTGCCGTTCCTGTTCGTGTTCTTTGCAACACTGGTGCTCTCGGCGCCGCTCAACCTGCCCGGTCAGGTCGAGCTCATGCCCGCCATCATCATGGCCACCATTTTCCTGTGGTCGGTGTTCGCGCCGGTGCTCATGCCCTCGCTTGCGGTGTTCGTGCTGGGCATATGGGCCGATATCCTGAGTTTTGGCCCCGCAGGGGTGATGCTGCTCATGATGCTGATCGTGCATGGCGTGGCCCTGTCGGGGCGTTATACGCTGGCGCGGGTTAATTTTTTTATTCTCTGGCTTGTGTTTGGCGTGGTGATGGTGGGCGTTACGGCGCTACAATGGGTGCTGTGCTGCGCGCTTGCGCTGCATATCGTGGAGTTCCTGCCCTTTGTGTTCGAGACAGTCCTGGCCTTTGGCAGTTTCCCTGTCCTGTATACGGGGTTTGTCTGGACCTACCGTTTTGTCGTCAATAACGCGGACCGCGCCTGAAGCCGGCGTAACGGCCTGCGTGCCGGATGAGTAAATGAAGTTACGCAAGAAGAAATCCGGCAACCGGCTCATGTCGCGCCCGGAGGAGGGCAAGAATCCCTCCCGTGGCGTCTTTACCCGTCGCGCCCTGCTGCTCATGGCAGCCCAGGGCGCGGTGCTCGGGGCATTGGGTGAACGTCTGTACGGCCTTCAGGTTCTCAACGGCAGTCATTATGCGAAGCTTGCGGAAAACAACCGCCTGAGCAAACGCTTCTTCGCCCCGCCGCGCGGGCGTATTACCGACCGGTTCGGCATCTCGGTTGCGGCCAACCGCATCAACTGGCGCGCCCTGCTGCTGGCCGAGGAAACCAGCGACATCAACGGCACGCTCGAGCGTTTTGCCCAACTCGTGCCGCTCGAGCCGCGCGACAGCGTGCGCATCGAGCATGAATTGCGCCACAAGCGGCGGTTCATTCCCATCATGCTGCGTGATTTCCTGTCATGGGATGACATGGCGCGGCTGGAACTCAACATGCCCTCGCTGCCGGGCGTGCTGATCGATGTGGGCACCACGCGCGTCTATCCCTTCGGCCCGCTCATGGCGCATGTGGTGGGTTATGTCGCCCCACCGGCTGAAAAGGACGTGGTGCACAATGCCGAACTCGCCCTGCCGGGCATGCGCGTGGGGCGCTCGGGCATCGAGCAGACACAGGACCTGAACCTGCGCGGGCAGGTGGGTTCGGTCGAGATGGAGGTCAACGCGGTGGGCCGCGTAATGGCCGAACTCGACCGTGACTCCGGCCTCGCGGGTGACGAGATCGCGCTCACCATTGATAGCGGCCTGCAGCAGCAGGTGCTTGGCCGCATTGGCGACCAGTCGGCCAGCGCGGTGGTGATGGACTGCCGCAACGGCGAGGTGCTGGCCATGGTCAGCAACCCCTCCTTCGACCCCTCGCTGTTCGATAGTGGCGTGAGCCAGGCGCAGTGGATCGAGTGGACCAACAACAGCCAGACCCCGCTCATCAACAAGGCGGTGTCGGGGCTGTATCCGCCCGGTTCCACCTTCAAGCCCGCCGTGGCCATGGCTGCACTCCGCGCGGGCACGCTTTCCCCCTCCGACCGCATTACCTGCCCCGGCTATATCGATGTGGGCGGCACGCGCTTTCACTGCTGGTCGCGCTACGGGCATGGCACGATCAACCTGCGGCAGGGGCTGAAATATTCGTGCGACGTGTTCTTCTATGAAGTCGCGCGCCGCACCGGCATGGACCCGATCGCCGCCACGTCCGAACTGTTTGGCCTTGGCGCCAAGCTGCCCGAGATCGAACTGCCGCATGTGCGCCAGGGGCTGATCCCCACGCCCACATGGCGCCGCGCGCATGGCCACCACTGGAATGGCGGCGACACCATTGTCAGCGGCATCGGGCAGGGTTTCGTGCAGGTGACGCCGCTGCAGCTTGCCACCTATGCCTCGCGCATCGCCACGGGGCGCAACGTGCAGCCGCACCTGATCCGCTCGGTAGCGGGCCGCATGGCGGACCTGACCGACCTTGGCCGCGCGCCGGGCATGGACATGCCCGAGCACTTCTTTGAAGACATACGGGCGGGTATGTACGCCGTGGTGAACGAGGAAGGCGGCACCGCCCCCAAGGCGCGGCTGGACATTCCGGGCGTGCAGATGGCGGGCAAGACCGGCTCGGCGCAGGTGCGGCGTGTTTCGCGCGCCATGCGCGAGAGCGGGCACTTCAACTCCGCCAACCTGCCGTGGGAATACCGGCCCCATGCGCTGTTCATCTGTTTCGCGCCCTATGATGCCCCGCGTTACGCCACGGCGGTGGTGATCGAGCACGGCAATGCGGGTGCCGATGTCGCAGCCCCCCTTGCGCGTGATATCATGACCGATACCCTGCGCCGCGACCCGGTCAACCACCGCGAACCGCCGGGCCAGGAAGTGGCGCAGGCCGAGGTGGACTGATACGGGCCAAGTGCTCCCGCCATGCCCGCGCCTGTTGTGGAGAATGGAATGAAATTCCAGAAGCGCCTGCTGCGCGCCGAACCCAATTTTCAGATCCTGACCAAGCTGTGGCAGGTCAACTGGCTGTATGTGCTGCTGATCTGCGCGCTGGCGGTGATTGGCTACGGGGCGCTGTATTCGGCTGGCGGCGGCACGTCGCGGCCATTTGCCGGGCCGCAGTCCATCCGCTTCTGCTTCGGGCTGGTCATGATGCTGGGCATAGCATTGATGAGCCCGGCCATTCTGGTGCGCATGGCGTGGCCGCTCTACATCTTCTCGCTTTTCCTGCTGGTTGCGGTGCTGCGCATGGGGCATGTGGGCAAAGGGGCGGAGCGGTGGCTGATGCTGGGCGGCATGCAGGTCCAGCCCTCGGAATTGGCCAAGATCGCGCTGGTGCTCATGCTGGCCTCGTGGTTTCACAAGATCAGTTACCGCAGCATGGGCAACCCGCTCATGCTGGTGCCGCCTGCGCTCATGGTGCTGCTGCCGGTTGCCCTTGTGCTCAAGGAGCCGAACCTGGGCACCGCCGTCATTATCGGCACGGTGGGGGCGAGCATGTTCTTTGGCGCAGGCATGCGGCTGTGGCAGATCGCGTTGCTGGTGCTGCCCATGCCCTTTCTGGCCAAGATCGCCTACGGCCACCTGCATGATTACCAGAAGGCGCGGGTGACCACCTTCCTCCACCCCGAGAGCGACCCGCTCGGCGCGGGCTACAACATCATCCAGTCCAAGATCGCGCTGGGGTCGGGCGGCATGTGGGGGCAGGGCTACCTGCGGGGCACGCAGGGGCAGCTCAACTTCCTGCCTGAAAAGCAGACCGACTTCATCTTCACCATGATTGCGGAAGAATGGGGGTATGTGGGCGGCATTACCGTGATCGGCATGCTGCTGCTGCTGGTATTTGGCGGCATGCTGATCGCCATACGCAGCCGCAACCAGTTCGGGCGGCTGCTCGGACTGGGCATTTCCATGAACTTCTTCCTGTACTGCGCGGTCAACCTGTCCATGGTGATGGGGGCGATCCCGGTGGGGGGCGTGCCGCTGCCGCTCATCTCCTATGGCGGATCGGCCATGCTCATGGTCATGTTCGGCTTCGGGCTGCTCATGTCGGCATGGGTGCATCGCAATTCCACCTTTGGCGAGACCACGCCGGGGGAGAAGGACTGATGGCGGGCATCGTGCCGCCCACGCCTACCATTCATCGCTCCTATCGGCTCAGTACCTATCATGTGGCCGGCCTGCCGGTCATTCGCATTGGCCACAGGCCACGCTGGCAGGGCCGTGCGCCTGCGGGCGATATTGTTCTGCTCAGCGCGTGCAACCCCGGCGGCAGGCTGCGGCCCGATGGCTGGAACCGGCGCATGATGGCGCATCTTGCGCAATGCCTGGCAGGACTGCCCCATGCGTTGGGGGAAGGAAGGCTGGGACGGTGGTCCGAGCCACTTTATGGCGTGCGGGTGGGGCTGGCGCGCGGGTTGGGGCTTGCGCGGCGGTTCAGGCAGAATGCCGTGGTGGTTGTGCATGGCAACCGGCCCGCGCGGCTGGTTTATCTGGCCTGATACTGCAAACGGATAAAAAGCTTCAAAAAAAGAATGCCGCCTTTTTTGGAAAAAAGGCGGCATTCAAAAACTTCTGTTTTTTTAAGGTTTTCAGCCTTCGATCTGGCTGAAATCGGCAATCAGCACCGTCATGCGGCACAGTTCCGACAGCAGGCGCAGGCGGTTGGCGCGGATGGCGGGGTCGTTGTCGTTGACCGTCACCTTGTCAAAGAACTGGTCGAGTGCGGGGCGCAGGGCCGCAACATCACGCATGGCATCGGCGTAGCGTTCCTGCGCGGTTGCCTGCTCGACGGCGGGGATGGTTGTGGCCAGCTGATCGGCCAGCGCCTTTTCCTCCGTCTGGGCGTATAGCGCGGGGTTGGGCGTGCCTTCATGCGGGCCGTCCTTGCGGTCCTCGATGCGCAGGATATTGGCGGCACGCTTGGTGGCGGCGAGCATGTTGCGCCCGTCATCAGTTTCCAGCATGTCGGCAATGGCCTTGGCACGGGCCAGCAGGCGCACGATGTCGGTATCGGTATTACCTACCGATACGGCGGCCAGAATGTCATGCCGCGCGCCCTCGCCACGGAGCTGCACGCGCAGGCGGTCAGCCACGAATTCGGGCAGCACGTCCAGATCGGGTGCAAGGCGCAGGGCCTCGGGCAGGCCCTGTGCTGCTTCCCAGAACACCTTGGCCAGATCCAGCCGCAGCCCGTTTTCACGGATGATGCGGATGATGCCAAGGGCTGCCCGGCGTAGCGCATACGGATCGCCCGAGCCACCCGGCTTTTCACCCACGGCGAAGAAGGCCACCAGCATGTCGATCTTGTCGGCCAGCGCCACGGCAACCGCGACCGGAGCGGTCGGCACCGCATCCTGCGGGCCACGGGGCATGTAATGCGCGCCAATGGCATCGGCCACCGCAGCGGGCTCGCCATCGTGGCGGGCGTAATAGGCCCCCATGATGCCCTGCAGTTCGGGGAACTCGCCCACCATGCCGGTGGTCAGGTCCGCCTTGCACAAAAGGGCCGCGCGTTCAGCCTGCGCCTGATCGGCTCCGGTCATGCCCGCAAGAATGCCCGCCAGCCGCACGATGCGCTTGACCCGCTCGCCCTGGCTGCCAAGGCTTGCATGGAACACGATGCGGTCGAGTGCTGGCACGCGGCTTTCGAGCGAGGTGGCGCGATCGAGATCCCAGAAATGGCGGGCATCGGCAAAGCGGGCGCGCAGCACGCGCTCGTTGCCTGCAATGGTCAGCGCCCCGCCATCGCTGGGCAGCAGGTTGGCCACGAAGGCGAAGCGGGGTGCGGCCGAGCCATCCGAATTGCGCAGCGCGAAGTAGCGCTGGTTCACGCGCATGGAAACCTGCATCACCTCGGGCGGCAGGGTCATGAATTCATCATCGATCTGGCCAAGGAAGGGCACCGGCCATTCGGTCAGCCCTGCAACCTCGTCAATCAGGCCGGGATCGGCCACCACGTTCAGCCCTTCCTCGCCTGCAAGGCGGGCGACGCCTTCGGCAATCAGGGTGCGGCGGCGGGCGGCATCGGGCTCGACCTCGTGGGCGCGCAGGCCGTCCAGCCAGTCCTGCGTGCTGCTTACGGCAAAGGCGCCGGGCCTAGTGAAGCGGTGGCCTTCGGTCAGGTTGCCCGCCTTCAGGCCGTGGCCGTTATCCTCGCCTTCCGCCAGCGTGAAATCGACCACCCTGCCATCAAGCAGGCACACGATGCGGCGCAGCGGGCGCACCCATGTAAAGGCGCTGCCTTCGCCCCAGCGCATGGATTTGGGCCACGGGAAGCGGCGCAGCAGGCCGGGCAGCACATCGGCAATGCGGCTTGCGGCATCAACGGGCGGGATGTCGCGGTGCAGCACCCAGAAGCCGTTTTCGGCCACCAGTGCATCCTTTGTCACGCCATGCTTGCGCATGAAGCCGGCCAGCGCCTTTTCGGGCGCGCTTTCACGCGGGCCGCGTTCATTGACCGTGCTGCCGGGCACCGTGGCATCGACGGTGAGCGAGAGCGCAATGCGGCGCGGGCTGGCATAGGCCGTGGCCGCGCGGGGCTTGAGGGCGCTCAGCGCCTCGGTCACGAGGCGTTCGAGGTCGGAGGCCGCGCGCGCCTGCATGCGGGCCGGAATTTCCTCGGAGAAGAGTTCGATAAGCAGTTCGGGCATGATCTCTTATTCCTCGCCCGCCAGCCACGTTTCACAGCAGCGCCTGGCCAGGTTGCGCACGCGGCCGATATAGGCGGCGCGCTCGCTTACGCTGATCACGCCGCGCGCGTCGAGCAGGTTGAACAGGTGGCTGGCCTTGAGGCACTGGTCATAGGCGGGCTGGGCCAGGCCAGCCTCGGCCAGGGCAGTGGATTCTCGCTCGGCATCGATGAAGTGCCGGTGCAGCATCTCCACATCCGCCACCTCGAAGTTGTGGCGCGAATAGTCCTGCTCGGCGCGCAGGAACACATCGCCATATTTCAGGCCCTGGCCATTGAAATCGAGGTCATAGACATTCTCGATTCCCTGCACGTACATGGCCAGCCGTTCCAGCCCGTAGGTCAGCTCTGTCGAGGGCATGACGGTGGGAATGCCGCCAACCTGCTGGAAGTAGGTGAACTGCGTCACCTCCATGCCATCGCACCACACTTCCCACCCCAGGCCCCAGGCGCCGATGGTGGGGTTCTCCCAGTCATCTTCCACGAAGCGGATGTCGTGTTCGAGCGGGTCGATGCCGATGGCGCGGTAGCTGTCGAGCAGCAGCTTCTGGCTCTCCTCCGGCGTGGGCTTGAGCAGCACCTGATACTGGTAATAGTGCTGCAGGCGATTCGGGTTCTCGCCATAGCGGCCATCTGACGGGCGGCGGCAGGGCTGCACGTAGGCAGCCTTCCACGGCTTGGGGCCAAGCGCGCGCAGCGTGGTGTGCGGCGAGAGCGTGCCCGCGCCCACCTCCGTATCATAGGGCTGGAGGATGGCGCAGCCCTGATCGGACCAGAACTGGTGCAGCTTCAGGATAAGCCCCTGAAAGGACAGCGGGCGCGGTGAGGTGGGTGATCGGGGCACGGGGGCCGGGTCCATGAACGAGATGCTCCGGTAAACGGGTAGAGGTCTGCGCCATCTGGCGCAAAATCGCGCGACAGCATACCGTTATGCGGCCCCGACCGGAAGGTCGGGCGTGCCATACGCCAAAAGCGGCCCCGCATGGCGGCTTGGGGCCTTGCTTATTGCGCCCGCACGGACCACATCGGCAGGGATACGGTATTCCCAGCCCAAGGCAGGACAGACAGGATGAATGACCAGGAACGCGAACTGATTACACAGTTTTTTGCCCGCGTGGGGGGCAATGCCCCCGGCAGCGTGCCGCAGACGACAAATGCCCTCCCGCCGATCGACCCGCAGGCCGATCAGTATATCGGGCAGATGTTCCAGAAATATCCTGAAGCCCGCTACCGCATCACCCAGACCGCCGTGGTGCAGGAAGCGGCCCTTGCCGAGGCGCAGAACCGGATTCGCCAGTTGCAGTGGCAGCTCCAGCAGGCGCAGCAGCAGATCCAGCAGATGCAGCAGCAGGTGCCCCCGCAGCAGGCATCGGGCGGCGGCGGGTTCCTCAGCGGCATTTTTGGTGGCGGCCAGCGCGCGCAGCAGGCAGCGCCCCCGCCGGGCTGGGGTGGTGGGGCCGCACCTTCCAGCCCGCCGCCGCAGCCGGTCTACCCGCAGGGCATGCAGCCGGGCATGTTCCGCTCGGGTGGTTCGGGCTTTCTTGGCTCGGCCCTGACCACGGCGGCTGGCGTGGCCGGTGGCATGATGATGGGCAACGCGCTGACCGGCCTGTTCAGCGGGCACCATGATGATGGCGGCTTTGGCAGCGGCATGCCCCAGGGCGGCACGGGCGAGACCATCATCAACAACAACTACGGTGACAGCACGGCTGGTACCGGCGGCGCCGACCCGTTTGCCGGTGGCGGCACCACGGCGGATTCCGGTTTTGATGCCGGTGGTGGCGATGATGGCGGTGGTTTCGACGGTGGCGGGTTTGACGCGGGCGATGACAACAGCTTCTGATTGAGCGCTGTCTTGTTACGGGAAGGGGCATCCGGCGCGGGTGCCCCTTTTTTATGCGGATGTTTGCAAAAGAGCGCCATGGGGCGGGTCAGGAGAGGGTCTTGTGGCAGGCGGGCCCTGCCACTCCATGCGGTTATCGATGCGACAGGAAAAGTTGTCGCCCCCAGGTATCCGGCCGGGTTCGGTCCCGATCGTCAGGATGAGCCGCCACCAATGAGACCGGGTCGCACCTGGCACCAGTCTTCCCACGCGTTTTCCAGTGATATGTCATCGTAACCACGCCGCTCGCTTGCCAGATGGGCTACAGAATAGGGTACGGTCATGCAGACAGCGTTATCCCTTATGGATAACACGTCTTCTTTCGTAAGGGGGGATCCTTTTTCTTCTTCTTTACGCAAAAGCAGTAATATCAGGGCTGGTATGACAACCAGGACCGGTTGGCCTTTGTCAATTCCTGAAATTGTCATGATGATTTATCCCCCATCAATGCTGTAATCTATAGTTATTTTTATGCCGTTCTTGAAGTAACAGCCCATGGGGTCCATTTTTTCAGGCATGAGGCAGTGTCATCACGCCTCTGCTGAAATCCGGTTCTCCCCACAGGTGGCGGATTTCTGCGCGCGTCATGTCGATATTGATGCCAAGAGGCGGGTCGCCCCGATATATCTGGTAACCATGCCCCTCTGTTCTGCCTTCTATATCCTGAATTTCATCGCATCCGGGTTCAAAAATATCTTTTATGTCGTCAGGATTTTTGCCAACAAATCGAATGTATCTTTCATTTCTGTGTTTCCTTGAAAACATAAAATACTAATCAATACTTGCAATTGTGTATAAGATCGAATGTTCATCAAAATCATAAATTATACTAATTTTCATGGCATTTCTGACGTATTTATCGCTGGGTGGCACTGTGCCAAGGGCTGGCACTGTTACTGCGCCCCGACTGGAATCAGGTTTGCCGCATAATTGGTGGACTTCTGCGCGGCTCATGTCAAAGCGGAGGCCCAAAGGCAGTTCGCCACGATAAGCCTGGTAGCCATCTCCATAATTTTTGCTATGGAAGAAAATATTATCAATGATGCTTTTTCCGGATTCCTTGCATAGGCAAAATCCATCATTGCAGAATTCGTAATCAATGCGATCATCGAATTCTTCTATATTATCATATTTCTGCTCAGAGATGATTTTTATTTTATCAGGCGCCAATCCCAACAGATCAATTATATCTTTCATTTCCGGTTCCTATTGAAGATTTCACGCAATTCCCAAGAAAACAATCCTGCCCGGTTGATGCAGGCAGGGGGAGCATTTTTTGTCATGAGGGTGTGCGGCCACCCGGAATGATGATGGCACGGTGCGCCTTTTGAGGTGCGTGCCCATATTTTTCCTGAAGGGGCCTGAAGGTCTGATCCAGCATCCAGATGCCATTTGTTAAAAAAGGCGGCGCATGATAGCGCTTTAAAATCAAAGAAAGCTTTGAAGAACGTCGCTTTCTTGAAAAAAGACGGCACCAAGAAACTTTTATTATTTTTTATCAATGCGTTGTTTTCAAACAGTCTCTTAACGGTCCGTAGCAAGGCACAAGGGGAAAGACCGGGCATGGCGCAGCAGGAATTCATGCTCGACCCACCGCCTGCATCCGCGCCGAAGCATGAAGTGCTTGATGCCGGGGCCATGGTGTTGCGCGGCCATGCCGCGCCACAGGCGCAGGGGATGCTGGCGGGTATAAAACAGATTGCCCGGCTCTCCCCCTTCCGGCGCATGACAGTGGCGGGTGGTGGCTCCATGTCGGTCGCCATGACCTGCTGCGGGGCGGCAGGGTGGTGCAGCGATGCGCTGGGCCACCGTTATGAAACCCGGGACCCCATGACCGGCCAGCCCTGGCCAGTCTTGCCGCCCGCCTGGCGGGAGTGGGCCATCGCGGCGGCGCGGCTTGCGGGGCATGACGGGTTTGTGCCCGATACCTGCCTGATCAACGGCTACCGCCCCGGTGCGCGGATGGGGTTGCATCAGGATGATGATGAGCAGGCGGATGCGCCGGTTGTGTCCATCTCCTTCGGCCTGCCTGCCATCTTTCAATGGGGCGGGTTGCAGCGTGCGGACCCGGTCCGGCGCATTGCGTTGCTACATGGTGATGTCGTGGTGTGGGGCGGCCCGTCGCGGCATGTCTTTCACGGCATTGCGCCGCTGCGCGCAGGCCAGCACCCGGTTACGGGGCCGTGCCGTTACAACCTGACCTTCCGGCGGGTGTGGTAGGGCAGGAGGCGCTTCAGGCCTGGCGGAACTGCCAGCTTCCCAGAAAGTGGTCGAACACCATCTGCACGTCTTCGCGTCTTGCCCAGAACAGTTCGGTATCCATGTTGGCGATCCTGTACAGATCACCGGGGTTGCAGTGGCTGAGCAATGCAACAGACATGATGTAGCTGAAGATATCGAAGGCCTGCGCGCGTGTTGTGGCGTTGTGGCATTTATGGTGGGTGAGGCAGGTGATGGCCTGCTTCAACTCTGCAAACGCGCCTTCATCCCATACCCATTCCTCATGCAGCCTGCCGAGGAAGGAATCATCGCGGAACTGGGAGCTCAAGGGTGCGTTGCGTGCAACGGTTTCTTCCGCCTGTGCCTGATCCATAATGGCTCTGTTCCCTTAAACAACAGGCAGGATATTATGGTGTCATGGCCCGAAAGGCGATGGCCGACACGAATTGGCAGCGGGTATTTAGGTCAGGGAATGCCGCCTTTTCGAGAAAAAAGGCGGCACCCGCAAACTTTTATTTTTATCAGCCCTTAAGGGCTGCGGCCTGCTTTGCGCGTGCCGTAATGGCCGCCACATCCGGCGCACCGGCGGGCACCAGCCACGAGCCACCCACGCACAGCACGGAAGGCAGGCCCAGCCACTCGGCTGCGGTCTCGGCCTTGATGCCGCCGGTGGGGCAGAACCGCGCCTGGCCAAACGGGGCCGAAAGCGCCTTGAGCGCCGGGAGGCCGCCTGCCGCCACGGCGGGGAAGAACTTGAAATGTGTCAGCCCAAGGTCCATCCCGCGCATGATGTCGCTGGCATTGGCCGTGCCGGGCAGCAGTGGCACGTCGCTCGCCCGTGCCGCCTGCGCCACGTTCGTGGTCAGGCCGGGGCTGACAATAAAGCGCGCACCGGCATCGACCGAGCGCTTGAGGTCATCGCCATTGAGCACGGTGCCAGCACCCACGACGGCACCTTCCACCTTCGCCATCTCGGCAATCACTTCCAGCGCGCAGTCGGTGCGCAGGGTCACTTCCAGCGCGCGCAGGCCGCCAGCCACAAGGGCCTCGGCCACCGGGCGGGCATGGGCGGGGTCGTTAATGACCAGCACCGGAATAACCGGGGCAAGGGTCATGATCTCTTCAATGCGGGCCATGTCGGCTCCCTTGTGCAAGGCGTTGGGGTTCACGCGCTCTGTTGTGCCGCCATGTGGTCCATGGAAGCAAGAATGGCCGAGGCCCCCTGCTCGGGCAGGTCCACGTTGTTGCGCATCAGCGCAAACAGTTCGCGCCCGGTGCCAAATTGCGGCGCGGGGGGGCGGGCAGGCGTGCGGTCGGCCAGCACGCCTGCTTCCACCAGTGCCTCGATGCGGCCTGTCTGGGCGCACACGCGCACCACGTCACCATCGCGCAGCAGCGAGAGCGGGCCGCCCACATAGGCTTCCGGCCCGATATGGATGGCGGCGGGCACCTTGCCGCTGGCACCCGACATGCGGCCATCGGTCACGAGCGCGACCTTGTGCCCGCGGTCCTGCAACACCGCCAGGGTCGGGGTGAGCTTGTGCAGTTCGGGCATGCCATTGGCGGCCGGGCCCTGAAAGCGCACGACAACCACCACGTCGCGGTCGAGCTTGCCGTCGCGGAAGGCGGTCAGCACATCTTCCTGGTGGTCGAACACGGCGGCCGGAGCCTCGATGGTCCAGCGCTCGGGGGCGACAGAACTGGTCTTGTAGATGCCGCGCCCCAGATTGCCTTCCATCACCTTCATGCCGCCATCGGCGCGGAAGGGGTTGGCGGGCGCGCGCAGGATGGTCTCGTTGGTGGAGGGACCAGCCTCTTCCCACACCACCTTATCGTCACGCAATTCGGGCTTCTTGCGGTATTCACTGAAGCCGCCATGGGCCACGGTCAGGATATCGGGGTGCAGCAGGCCGGCATCGAGCAGCGAGCCGATCAGGCTGGGCATGCCGCCCACGGCATGGAAGGCGTTCACATCCTCCGACCCGTTGGGGTACACGCGGGTGAGCTGCGGCACGATGGCCGAGAGCTGGTCGAGGTCGGTCCAGTCAATGATGATGCCTGCCGCCCGCGCCATGGCGGGGATATGGATGGCAAGGTTGGTCGACCCACCCGTGGCCAGCAGGCCCACGGCGGCGTTGACAATGGCGCGTTCATCAACACACAGCCCCAGCGGGCGGTAATCCTCACCGCGCGTGCCGATCTCGCTCAGGCGGTGGATGGCGGCACGGGTCAGTTCCTGCCGCAGCTTTGTGTTGGGCGGCACGAAAGAGGAGCCAGGAAGGTGCAGGCCCATCACCTCCATCAGCATCTGGTTGGTGTTGGCCGTGCCATAGAAGGTGCAGGTGCCCGCTGCGTGATAGGACTCGGATTCCGCATCCATCAGCCGGTCCTTGCCCACCTTGCCCTCGGCATAAAGCTGGCGGATGCGCTGCTTCTCGCTATTGGGCAGGCCCGATGGCATGGGGCCAGACGGGATCAGGATGGTGGGCAGGTGGCCAAAGCGCAGCGCGCCCATGAGCAGGCCGGGCACGATCTTGTCGCATATGCCGAGCATGGCCACGCCTTCATACATGCCATGGCTCAGCCCGACAGCGGTGGACAGCGCAATGACATCACGGCTGAACAGCGAGATTTCCATGCCCGACTGGCCCTGCGTCACGCCATCGCACATGGCGGGCGTGCCGCCAGCCACCTGCGCCGTGCCGCCCACCTCACGCGCGAACAGCTTGATCTGGTCGGGGTAGCGACCATAGGGCTGATGGGCGGAGAGCATGTCGTTATAGGCGGTGATGATGCCCACATTCATGCCGCCCGCCGTGCGCAGGCCCGCCTTGTCGCTGCCCGATGCCGCAATGGCGTGGGCCAGGTTGCCGCAGGCCAGGCGCGGGCGGCTGATGCCGTTTTCACGCTCGCGGGCGATCAGGTCCAGATAGGCCCTGCGGGTGCGGGCCGAACGGGCAATGACCCGTTCGGTCACGGCGGTCAGGACAGGGTGCAGGCTCATGGCATCTCACAGACTTTGAAGCACCTGCGCCGGGCTGGGCCGGGGCAGGCTCGCCATCCATTGCACCGGCAACGATAGCGGGAGGGAAAGCGGCCGGAATGTGCGAATATCCTGTGACCGCATGGCGGAAGGCCATTTATTTGCAAAAACGGACCCAGATCAAGACATAAAATTATAAAAAAATAACCAATAAGATAACTTAATTATTAAAGCGAATATAAAACCGCCTGAAAGCGCGCTTTTCCCTGGCCATCATGGCCCAGGGAAGCCCGCGCCTGGCCACGACACATCACCACAGGCCGGGGCGGTCCATGGCGGTTATATCGAGATTTTATGGGAATAATGGCGCAGCACCGCGCGTTCGCGAAAGGATGCACGAACAACAACCGCTCACGCTGCGCAACGGGCAGCGGCAGGGACGCGGAGACCATAAAAAGTAGGAGAGGGGAAGGGGTCTGGTGAGCCGGGTGGGATTCGAACCCACGACCATTCGATTAAAAGTCGAATGCTCTACCGACTGAGCTACCGGCTCACATGACCTGTTCATCAAGGGGCCAGCCAGCCGGTCAGACCGGGGCATGGCGCCTTGGGCAGGTCTCTAAACATCCACGGCGGGAGTGTCAACCTGCGCGTGCCGTTTATGCACGCCCACAGGGGTGCCGGGCGTCGGCAGGGTGCGCCGCCCGGCAGGTGGCCAATCAGGCCTCGGCGTCGGCCGGGCGCATCTTGATGATGCGGTCGGGGTCCTGCACCATGCCGCTCTGGCCCGCGCCGCGCTTGATCTGGTCGATATGGTCCATGCCTTCAATCACCTGGCCCACGATGGTGTACTGGCCATCAAGGTGCGGCGAGGGCTCGAACATGATGAAGAACTGGCTGTTCGCGCTATCGGGGTTCATGGTGCGGGCCATGCCCACCGTGCCGCGCTCGAACTTCGCCTTGTTGGTGAACTCGGCCTTCAGGTCCGGCAGCTTGCTGCCCGAGGTGCCCGTGCCCGTGGGGTCGCCGCCCTGCGCCATGAAGCCATGGATCACGCGGTGGAAAGGCGTGTTGTCGTAAAACCCTTCCGCCGCCAGCGTGCGGATGCGCTCTGCCGCCAGCGGCGCAATGTCGGGACGCAGGCGGATCACCACCCGTCCTGTCTTGAGATCGACGTTGATCAGGTCGGATTTGTTTTCTGTAGCAGACATCGTGATCCGTTTCGTAAATAGGGGTGTGGGAGGGCAGGGCCGCGCGGGGCGCGGTCCCGGCCCGTCAGCCGCGCAGGCGGCTCAGGATGTGCCTGCGCGTAAAGGGAGGGACAAAACCGGAAATGTCCCCATCCAGCTTCGCTATTTCCTTGACCAGCCGCGAGGAGACGTACTGGTGCCCCTCGCGCGCCATGAGGAACAGCGTGTCAATGTCCGGGGCCATGTGCTGGTTCATACCGAACATCTGGTTCTCGTATTCGAAATCCGCAACCGCCCGCAGCCCGCGAATGATTGCATGTGCCCCATGCGTACGCGCCGCATGCACCACCAGCCCCGTAAAACCGACAACGGTAATGGGCATGGCCCGCCCCGCATTGAGCGGGGCGATATCGGTGCGCAGGCACATGATCCGCTCCTCGAGTGGCAGGAGCGGGTGCTTGTCGGGGTTTTCGGCCACCCCGATCACCAGCCGGTCCATCAGCCCCGCAGCCCGTTCGATAATATCCATGTGCCCGCAGGTCACGGGATCGAACGTGCCCGGATAGAACCCGGTGCGGGCGGGGGCCTCAGTCATCGTGGCCTGCATCAGGGGCGGCGTTATCGGTGGCTTCACCGTCCTCGCCTTCCTCGCCATCATCCATCACGGGGAAGACGCTGGTCACCTCTTCCGTATCGTTCAGGCGGAACAGGGTCACACCGCTGGCCTGGCGCGACATGATGCGCACCTGCGCAATTGGCAGGCGGATCAGGCGGCCCGCATCGGTCACCAGCATGACATCCGTGCCTTCCAGCACCGGCAGGGTGGCCACCACCGCGTTGCCGCGCTTGTTGGCCGAGAAGGTCATGTTGTTGATGCCCTGCCCGCCACGCCCGCTCACGCGGTAGTCATAGGCGGAAGACCGGCGACCAAAGCCCGCGTTGCTCACGATCAGCAGCACTTCTTCCGCCGCTTCGAGTTCGGCAAAGCGCTCGGGGGTCAGGGGCAGGTCTTCGGCGGCTTCGCTGTCATCATGTGCAATGACCTCCTCGGCTTCCTCGCCATTGGCAGCCGCTTCAGCGCGGCGGCGGGCATTGGCCATGCGCAGGTAGGCGGCGCGTTCCTCCACCGTGGCCTCGACATGGTTGAGCACGCACAGGCTGTTCACGCTGTCGCCCTCGGCCAGCTTTATGCCGCGCACGCCCGAGCTGCCACGCCCGGCAAACACGCGCAGCGTGTCATCGGTGATCTGGAAGCGGATGCAGCGCGCATTGCGTGTGCCGAGGAACACGTCCTGCCCTTCGCGGCAGGTGGCGACGCCGATCAGGCGGTCGTCCTCATCGAGCTTCATGGCGATCAGGCCGGACGAGCGGATGTTGCGGAAATCGCTCAGCCGGTTGCGCCGCACGCTGCCTGAGGCCGTGGCGAAGACGAGGTGCAGGTTCTCCCACAGCTCCTCATCCTGCGGCAGGGGCAGGACTGCGGTAATCGTATCGCTGCCCAGGTCGGGCAGCAGGTTGACCAGCGCACGGCCCTTGGCGGTGGGGCTGGCCTCGGGCAGGCGCCAGACCTTCTCGCGGTAGGCCTTGCCGCCCGATGAGAAGAACAGAACCCACTGGTGCGTATGCGCGTTGAACGAGCGGACGATGATGTCATCACCCCGGCGCCCTGCCGCCGTGCGGCCACGGCCTCCGCGGTTCTGGGCGCGGAACACATCAAGCGGCGTGCGCTTGATGAAGCCCTCGCGCGTGATGGTGACAACCATCTGGCCGGGTTCGATCAGGCTTTCATCGGTCTGGTCGCCAGCGTAATCGGCAATGTCGGTGGCGCGCGGGGTGGCGAGTTCGGCGCGGATGGTGGCGAGTTCCGTGCACATCACCTCCATGCGGCGCGGGCGGCTGGCGATGATCTCCAGCAGCTCGTTGATCTTGACCGCCACTTCCGAGAGTTCGCTCTGGATCTTGTCGCGTTCCAGCCCGGTCAGGCGTTGCAGGCGCAGCTCAAGGATGCCACGGGCCTGCGCCTCGGTCAGGTGCACCCTGCCGTCCACGATGACATTGCCTTCATCGTGGATGAGTTCGAGCAGGGGGGCCACGTCGGCCGCATCCCATGCGCGCGCCATCAGGGCGGCGCGGGCGGCGGCCGTGTCGGGGGCCGAGCGGATCAGCGCGATCACGGCATCGATGTTGGCGACTGCAATGACCAGGCCGACCAGCAGATGGGCGCGGTCGCGGGCCTTGTTGAGGTCAAAGCGCGCGCGGCGCAGGATCACGTCCTCGCGGAAGCGGATGAACGCTTCGAGCACGTCCTTCAGCCCCATCAGGCGCGGCTGGCCGCCATCAAGGGCCAGCATATTCACGCCAAACGAGGTCTGGAGCTGCGTGAAGCGGTAGAGCTGGTTGAGCACCACCTCCGGCGTCGCCTCGCGCTTGATCTCGATAACGATGCGCATGCCCGAGCGGTCGCTCTCGTCGCGGATGTCGGAAATGCCTTCCACCTGCTTGGTGCGCACGAGGTCCGCAATGCGCTCCTGCAACGTGGCCTTGTTCACCTGGTATGGAATCTCGGTGACGATGATGGCCTTGCGGTCCTTGCGGATCTCCTCGATCTCGGCCTTCGCACGGATGATGACCGAGCCGCGCCCGGTCTCGAACGCGCTGCGGATGCCTGCGCGGCCCAGAATGGTGCCCCCGGTGGGGAAGTCGGGACCGGGAACGTATTCAAGCAGGTCATCGAGCGTCATGTCCGGGCGGGCAATGAGCGCCAGCGTCGCATCGATGATCTCGGTGGGGTTGTGCGGCGGAATGTTGGTGGCCATGCCCACCGCGATGCCCGATGCGCCATTGACCAGCAGGTTGGGGAAGGCGGCAGGCAGGATCTTGGGTTCCTGCTCGCTTTCATCATAGTTGGGCTGGAAATCGACGGTATCGCGGTCGATGTCATCAAGCAGGAAGGCGGCGGCCTTGGCCAGGCGGGCCTCGGTATAACGCATGGCGGCAGGCGAATCGCCATCCACCGAGCCGAAATTGCCCTGCCCGTCGATCAGTTTCACCCGCATCGACCACGACTGCGCCATGCGCACCATGGCGTCATAGATCGAGGAGTCGCCATGCGGATGGTATTTACCCATCACGTCACCCACCGCGCGGGCGGATTTGCGGTAGGGCTTGTCGTGTGTGAACCCGCTCTCGCGCATGGAATACAGGATGCGGCGATGGACCGGCTTCAGCCCGTCGCGCACATCGGGCAACGCGCGGCTGACAATGACGGACATGGCATAGGCCAGGTAGGAGGAGCGCATTTCCTCCTCGATCGTGACCGGCAGCATGTCGGACGGGGGCAGGGAATCGTCGGGTATCTCGGTCAAGGCAGTTCCGTCATGTCAGTCAGGGTTATCCCCCCATGGCCATGCGGGCACGGGGTGGAACGGAAGGCAGGCATGGCGCGGTTGGCAGCCATCATATCCCTGCGTCTCTCATAGCACGGCTTGCCCCCCGGCGCGAAGCGCCGCGCAGGGGGCAGGGCGGCTCAGAACGGAATTTCGTCGTCCAGATCGCTGCCACCGGCGGGTGCATCCCATCCGCCGCCGCCACCACCGCCGCTACCACCGGCAGGGCGCTCGTTGCGCTGGGGCTGGCTGCGCGCGGGCGCGCTATAGCCGCCACCGCCACCGCCACCACCGCCGTAGCCGCCGCCCATGTCATCGCCGCCGCCCGAATCACCGCCGCGATTGCTGTCAAGCAGCACCAGTTCGCCACGGAAGCGGTCGATCACCACCTCGGTGGTGTAGCGGTCCTGGCCGCTCTGGTCGGTCCATTTGCGTGTCTGCAGCGTACCTTCGAGGTAGACCTTGCGGCCCTTGCGCAAAAAGCGCTCGGCCACGTCGCCGAGGCGCTCGTTGAAGATCACGACCCGGTGCCATTCGGTGCGCTCGCGCCGCTCGCCTGAGGCGCGGTCATTCCATGTATCGCTCGTGGCCAGGGTGAGCGAGACGATCTTCGCCCCGCTCTGGCTGTTCCGCACTTCGGGGTCCTTGCCCAGATTGCCGACCAGAATGACCTTGTTGACGCTGCCCGCCATATGCTGTCCTTCGAATATGGGTCCGGCGGATCGTGGCCTGCTGGCCCCGCCGGTTGCCACGCTGGCTGCCCGTGGGCCGCCGTGGTGAATAGAGGTGCGGCGATCTTAAAGGATCATCGTATAAAATGCGAGCGTGCGTCATGATGGCATGACCCTTGTCCGAATGGACCGGCGGGACCAGATATGACAGGGCCGGATATCGCGGCCAGCATCCGCACCCCTTACGGGATCGGAACAGGGAGAGTTCATGAGCGTTTCTTCGCGTCCGGGGCAGGTTCCGGCGGGTCAGCATGTCAGCCAGCAGTCCATTCGCGTGCGCGGTGCCCGCGCGCATAACCTTAAAAATGTCGATGTGGACATTCCGCGTGATGCGCTGACGGTCATGACCGGGCTGTCCGGCTCGGGCAAGTCGTCGCTGGCGTTCGATACGGTCTATGCCGAGGGCCAGCGCCGTTATGTCGAGAGCCTCTCGGCCTATGCGCGGCAGTTCCTTGAACTGATGGGCAAGCCCGACGTCGATTCGATCGAGGGGCTGTCCCCCGCCATTTCCATCGAGCAGAAGACCACATCCAAAAATCCCCGCTCGACCGTTGGCACGGTTACCGAGGTGCATGACTACATGCGCCTGCTCTGGGCGCGGGCAGGCGTGCCGTATTCGCCCGCCACCGGCCTGCCGATCGAGGCGCAGACCATCAGCCAGATGGTCGACCGCGTCATGGCCATGCCCGAGGGCACGCGGCTGATGCTGCTCGCCCCGGTGCTGCGCGACCGCAAGGGCGAGTGCAAGAAGGAACTGGCCGACCTGCAGCGCAAGGGCTTCACCCGCGCCAAGGTGGACGGCACGCTCTACACCATTGACGAGGTGCCCGAACTCAACCGCCGCCTGCGCCACACGGTCGAGGCCGTGGTGGACCGCATCGTGGTCAAGGAAGGCATTGAAAGCCGCCTGGCCGACAGTTTCGAGACAGCCCTCGGCCTGTCCGACGGGCTGGTCTATGCGGAAGAGGTGGTGAAGGGCGCGAAAGAAGATGAGGAAGCCCCGCGCACGGTGTTCTCCTCACGCTTCGCCTGCCCGGTCAGCGGCTTTACGCTTGAGGAAGTCGAGCCGCGCTTGTTCTCCTTCAACGCCCCGCAGGGCGCATGCCCGGCCTGTGATGGCATCGGGCAGGAGACCTTTTTCGACCCGCGCCTGATCGTGCCCGACGAATCGCTCTCGCTTGCCGCGGGCGCAATCGCCCCGTGGCGCAACAGCCAGAGCCCGTATTACACCCAGACACTGGCCTCCATTGCCAAACATTATGGCGTGTCGATGGATACCCCGTGGGAGGACCTGCCCGAGGGCGTGCGCGACGTGATCCTTGAAGGGGGGAAAGACCCCATCGAGTTCACCTACCGCGACGACCGCCGCGCCTACAGCCTGACCAAGCCGTTCGAGGGCGTGGTGACAAACCTGCGCCGCCGCATGGCCGAGAGCGACAGCGTATGGGTGCGCGAGGAACTCTCGCGCTACCAGTCCGAGAAGCCCTGCCATGTGTGCGATGGCGCGCGCCTGCGGCCCGAGGCGCTCTCGGTAAAAGTGGCGGGGCTGAACATCGCCCAGGCATCCGACATGCCCATCAGCAGGGCGCTGGAATGGTTTGGCACGGTGGAGGCGACACTCACGCCCCAGCGCGCCGAGATCGCGCGGCGCATCTTGCGCGAGATCCTCGACCGGCTGCGCTTTCTTGATGACGTGGGGCTGGACTACCTGACCCTGTCACGCGGGTCGGCCACGCTTTCGGGCGGGGAGAGCCAGCGCATCCGGCTGGCCAGCCAGATCGGCTCGGGGCTGACGGGCGTGCTGTATGTGCTCGATGAACCCTCCATCGGCCTGCACCAGCGCGATAACGAGCGCCTGCTCGGCACGCTCGACCGGCTGAAAAAGCTGGGCAACACGCTCATCGTCGTCGAGCATGACGAGGACGCCATCCGTGCTGCGGACTGGCTGATCGACATGGGGCCGGGCGCGGGCGTGAATGGTGGCAACATCGTCGCCGCCGGCACCCCGCAGGAAGTCGCAGCAAACCCGGACAGCCTGACCGGGGCGTATCTTTCAGGGCGCAAATGCATTCCCGTGCCCGCAAAGCGCCGCAAGATTGACCCCAGGCGCGAACTGGTGCTGCGCGGAGCCACGGGCAACAACCTCAAGGACGTGACCGCGAAGTTCCCCTTGGGCACCTTCACCTGCGTTACCGGGGTCTCGGGTGGCGGTAAGTCCACGCTGGTGATCGACACGCTGTACAAGGCCCTGTCACGCAAGCTGATGGGCTCGGGGCAGAACCCGGCCCCTTATGCCAGCATCGACGGGCTGGACCAGCTCGACAAGATCATCGACATCGACCAGTCGCCCATCGGGCGCACGCCGCGCTCCAACCCGGCCACCTATACCGACCTGTTCGGCCCCATCCGCGACTGGTTTGCCGAACTGCCCGAGAGCAAGGCGCGCGGCTACAAGCCGGGCCGCTTCTCGTTCAACGTAAAAGGCGGCCGGTGCGAGGCGTGTCA
The DNA here is from genome assembly GCF_040581405.1 of Komagataeibacter sucrofermentans DSM 15973. Classification (NCBI taxonomy): domain Bacteria; kingdom Pseudomonadati; phylum Pseudomonadota; class Alphaproteobacteria; order Acetobacterales; family Acetobacteraceae; genus Komagataeibacter; species Komagataeibacter sucrofermentans. Next base: position 2,413,100 of record NZ_CP137157.1, on the reverse strand, counting down.
GGGTGATGGCGTGCTCAAGATCGAGATGCACTTCCTGCCCGATGTGTTTGTCACGTGTGATACCTGCAAGGGGGCCCGCTACAACCGCGAGACGCTGGACGTGAAGTTCCGCGGCAAGTCGATAGCCGACGTGCTGGCCATGTCGGTTGATGAGGCGCTGCCCTATTTCTCCGCCGTGCCACGCATCCGCGACCGGCTGGCCATATTGCAGAAGGTGGGGCTGGGCTACGTTGCCCTTGGCCAGCAGGCCACAACCCTTTCGGGTGGCGAGGCGCAGCGCGTCAAGCTGTCGAAGGAGCTGGCGCGCCGGGCCACGGGCCGCACGCTCTACATTCTCGATGAACCCACCACAGGCCTGCACACCGAGGACGTGCGCAAGCTGCTCGAGGTGCTGCACGCGCTCGTGGACCAGGGCAACACGGTGGTGGTGATCGAGCATAACCTCGAGGTGATCAAGACCGCCGACTGGGTGATCGACATGGGGCCGGAGGGCGGCGATGGCGGTGGCCGCATCGTGGCCTGCGGCACACCCGAGCAGGTTGCGGCCACCCCCGAGAGCCATACCGGGCGATTCCTGCGCCCGCTGCTCGAGCACAGGCCACTGGTGCCGGTGGAAGAGCCGCCCGCGCCAGTGCGCAAGCCGCGCGGCAAAAAAGCCACAGTGGCATCGGACGCCAAAACGCCCGAAAGCCCGAAAAAGAAAGAAAAACCGGCAAAAGCGAAGCGTAAACCGGCAAAATAGACACCGCTTTGCGCGGATGGTTGCGGGGTGGGTGCAAAAAACTTTTCGCAGGCTGCGAAAAACACTTGCACCCCAAGGCCCGCAGGCCCTATCAGCGCCTCTCTTGGCCCAAGGGGGCAATTCTGCCCAACAGGCTGTCTACTGGTTTGGGGGTACGTGATGAACGCACTTGCTCAACTGGGGATGGTCTCGGAACACCCGAGCGATAACCAGATCTCTTCAGCGCCGTTTTCGTCCGAGGACGACCGGAAGGATTATTTCGTCGAGAAAGACGGAATGAAGTTTGCGGGAACGCACCTTCTTGTCGATCTGTGGGATGCCCGGAATCTCGATGATCCGGAACAGATCGACCGTACCCTATGTGATGCCGCCATCACGGCGGGGGCGACGATCCTGCACAGCCACTTCCATCACTTCACGCCCAATGGCGGCGTGTCGGGCGTGGTCGTGCTGGCGGAAAGTCATATCTCGATCCACACATGGCCCGAGCGCAACTTTGCCGCCGTGGATATTTTCATGTGTGGGGCGTGCGATCCGCACCTTGCCATTCCGGTCATGCAGCGCCTGTTCCAGGCGGGCCGGATCGAGGTGGACGAACAGCGGCGTGGGCGCGTGCAGCTTTAAGTGGCTGTGGCCGGGGTGGCGCGTTTATGCGCCCTGGCATGCTTTCAGTAAATCAAAGTCGAAGTGGCGGGCCGGATGTATTTCCGGCCCGTGCTTTTTCATGTGCACGATTAGGACGTAAAGGGGGTTTTTCATGTCCCGTGAGTGGATCAGCGAAGGCCTGTATGAAGGCTGGCGGCAGGAACTGAGCGTGGATAGGCTGCTGGCACGCACCAAAAGCCAGTTTCAGGACATTGCGGTGTTCGAAAATGTCGATCTTGGCCGGGTGCTGATGCTTGATGGCGTGGTCCAGATCACGGAACGCGACGAATTCGTCTATCAGGAAATGCTGACCCACGTGCCGCTGCTCGAGCATGGCGATGCGAAGCGCGTGCTGATCATTGGCGCGGGCGATGGCGGCGTGCTGCGCCGCGTGCTCGAGCACAGCACGGTGGAAAAGGCCGTGATGGTCGAGATCGATGGCGAGGTCATCGACCTGTCCAAGAAGTTCCTGCCCGCCATTGCGGGCGATGCGTGGAACGACCCCCGCGCCGAGGTGATCGTGGGCGATGGCATCGAATACGTGACCAACGCGCCCGATGGGTCGTTTGATGTCATCATCGTCGACAGCACCGACCCGATTGGCGTGGGCGAGGTGCTGTTTACCGATTCGTTCTACAGCCACTGCGCGCGCATCCTCACGGCCAACGGCATTATCGTGAACCAGTGCGGCGTGCCGTTCATGCAGGCTGATGAACTGCGCGACACCAGTGCGCGGCGCGCGCAGTTCTTCGATCACGTCTCGGCCTATGTCGCTGCCGTGCCGACCTATGTGGGCGGGTTCATGACGCTGGGTGTTGCCGCCAAGGGCACGGTGCCGGGCCGGCAGTCCGCTGACGTGATCCGCGCGCGCGCCGGGAAGGCGGGCATTGCGAACACGCGCTACTGGACGCCGGAGATGCATGTCGCCTCCTTCGTCCTGCCGCCCTATATCGCGCAGAACCTGCCGCGCTGAGCATATGGCGTAGATTAAAAAAAGGCCGGAGGGGTGCGTCCCCTCCGGCCTTTTTTTGTGGCGCCGTCAGGCTGGTAATCAGGCCCGGGGCGCGATGCGCGCGGTCTTGCGCAGGCTGACGAGGTCCGCGCCCAGTTCCTTCACGGCCACTTCAAAGACCTTGAAATGCGGCGTGGCGAGATGGGCCTCGAACGCGGCTTCATCATCATAGACTTCCACCAGGATGATGGTCTGCGGGTCATCGAGCGGGCAGACGGCCTCAAAGCGCTGGCAGCCGCTTTCATCCGCCACGGAATGGGCGCTGTCATAGGCGCAGAGCTCGAGGAAGTGGTCACGGTGCTCGGCGGGAATGCGGAATTCGGCCACGATGGTCAGCGGGCTGGTCATGAAGGGGTCATCCTTTTTTACGTTACAGGCCCAGAACGTAATGCCTGCGGTGGGCGGTGTCATGGTGTGCACAACCATGGCGCATTTTCATGGATTGACTTGGCGCATCCGGTCATGTCAAGTCAGCTCTGTCGACACGGGAGAGACTGGCCCCGCGCCAGCGCCGAAGGAGCAACCGCCCCGGAAACTCTCAGGCCAAAGGACCGGTCGGCCAAGACTTCTGGAAAGAGGTGTCCGTAACCCGGATGCCCGCCGACGGGATAGCGATCTCAGGCACATGCGACAGAAGGGGCACTTGGAATCCATCAGGATTCGACAGGAGTCCCGCATGTCTACGCCGTTCGTTACCGTGTTCTCCGCATTTTCCCCGACCTGTTCCGCTGGCGCGTTTCGTGCCCGCCCGTCCGCGTGCCTGGCATGCGGGGCCGCGCGCGCGCCTGCGGACCCGCACAAGGCCCAGCCCGCATGACCCAGCCCCTGCTGCGCACCCCGCTTTACGACCTTCATATCGAACTCGGCGCCCGCATGGTGCCCTTCGCAGGCTATGACATGCCGGTGCAGTACCCCGCAGGCGTCATGGCCGAGCACCTGCACACGCGGGGCAAGGCGGGGCTGTTCGATGTCTCGCATATGGGGCAGGTGCGTATCCGCCCGCGCTCGGGCAACATCGCCGATGCGGCGGCAGCGCTCGAGGCGCTGGTGCCGGCCGATATTAAAGCGCTCAAGCCCGGCCGCCAGCGCTACGCCGTGTTCACCACCAATGATGGCGGCATCAGCGATGACCTGATGGTGACCAACATGGGCGACTGGCTGCTGCTCGTGGTCAATGCCGCGTGCAAGGATGCCGATTTTGCCCATGTGCATGAAGCTCTGACCGAAACCTGCACCGTCGAGCGGCTCGATGGCCGCGCGCTGATCGCGCTGCAGGGCCCCGCAGCCGAGGCGGCACTCGCCGCGCTCAATCCGGCTGCCACCGCCATGCGCTTCATGGATGTGGCCGAGATGGACCTTGCGGGCGTGAACTGCATCGTTTCGCGCTCGGGCTATACCGGCGAGGATGGCTACGAGATCGGCATGGGCAATGAGGGGGCCGAAACCGTGGCCCGCGCCCTGCTGGCCCAGCCCGATGTGGCGCCCGCGGGCCTTGGCGCGCGTGACAGCCTGCGGCTTGAAGCGGGCCTGTGCCTGTATGGCGCGGATATCGACCTGACCACCACCCCGGTGGAAGGCGCGCTTGAATGGTCCATCCAGAAAAGCCGCAGGCCCGGTGGCGCGCGCGCGGGCGGCTACCCCGGCGCGCAGGTCGTGGCCGACCAGTTGGCCGATGGCACGACGCGGCGGCGTGTGGGCCTGCGCGCCGAAGGCCGCGCCCCGGTGCGCGGTGGTGTGGCGCTGTTTGCCGATGAGGCGGGCGAGGTGCCTGCGGGCCGTGTCACGTCAGGCGCGTTTGGCCCCAGCGTGGGCGGCCCGGTGGCCATGGGCTATGTGGCAACTGACCTTGCGGGCGTGGGCACGCGGCTGTTCGCCAGCGTGCGCGGGCGGCTGCTGCCTGTGTCGGTCGTGGCGCTGCCTTTCGTGGCGGCTACGTTCAGGCGCTGATTTTTCGCTGTTTTTTTCAAACCCATATTCATCAAGGAAGCACGGACAATGACCGTCTATTACACCAAGGAACATGAGTGGCTGCGCGTTGAAGGCAATGTGGCCGTTGTCGGCATCACGGCGCATGCGGCCAACGAACTCGGCGAAATCGTGTTTTCCGAAGCCCGCGACCCCGGCACCACCGTGGAGCAGGGCGATAGCGTAGCGGTGGTCGAATCCGTCAAGGCGGCATCCGACATCTATGCCCCCGTCACGGGCGACGTGCTGGCCTTCAATGACGCGCTCACCGATGACGCGGCCCTCATCAACCGCGACCCCGAGGGCGAAGGCTGGATCGTGCGCATGACCATTGCGGACGCCACCCAGCTTGAAGGCCTGATGGACCACGCCACCTACACCGCGCTGGTTGGCTGATTTTTCCCTCGTTCCCACCTTTGACGGAGTATGCTGGCCGTGACGTCTTCTTCCTGCGGTTCTTCTTCCCTGTGGCAAGATACGGGCGATGATGCCGGGGCGTTCTGCGCCCGGCATGTTGGCCCCGATGCAAATGACGTGGCGGCCATGCTGCGCGTGGTGGGCGCGGATACGCTCGACATCCTGATGGCCCAGACCGTGCCCGGTTCCATCCGCCTTGATGGCGCGATGGGTCTTGGCGCTGGCGTGCCCGAGCATGTGGCGCTGGCCCGGCTGCGCGGCATCGCAAGCGAGAACCGGGTGCTGACCTCGCTGATCGGCCAGGGCTATTACGACACCATCCTGCCCGGCGTGATCCAGCGCAACGTGCTGGAGAACCCGGCCTGGTACACCGCCTATACGCCCTATCAGCCCGAGATCAGCCAGGGGCGGCTTGAAGCGCTGCTCAATTTCCAGACGCTGGTGATCGAACTGACCGGGCTGGACGTGGCCAACGCCTCGCTGCTCGATGAAGGCACCGCCGCCGCCGAGGCCATGGCCATGGCCCGCCGCGTGGCCAAAAGCAAGGCCAGCGCCTTCTTTGTCGATGCCGGCTGCCACCCGCAGACCATCGCCGTCATCCGTACCCGCGCCGAGCCGCTGGGCTGGCAGGTGGTGGTGGGTGATCCCGCCACCGACCTTGATGCGCAGGCGGTATTTGGCGCGGTGTTCCAGTATCCCGGTTCGACAGGTGAAGTTCGTGACCCGCGCGCGTGGATTGAAAAGCTGCACGCGGCCGGCGCTATCGCCACGCTGTGCGCCGACCCGCTGGCGCTGATGCTGCTGCAAAGCCCCGGCGCACTGGGGGCCGATATTGCAGTCGGCTCCATGCAGCGCTACGGCATGCCCATGGGGGCTGGTGGCCCGCATGCGGCCTATATGGCGGTGCGCGATGCCTTCCGCCGCAACATTCCCGGCCGCATCGTGGGCGTGTCGATTGATGCACGCGGCAAGCCTGCCTACCGTCTGGCACTCCAGACGCGCGAGCAGCATATCCGCCGCGAGAAGGCGACCTCGAACATCTGCACGGCCCAGGCGCTGCCAGCCATCGTGTCGTCCATGTACGCGCTGTATCATGGGCCGGTCGGGCTGAAGGCCATTGCCACGCGCATCCACAAACTCGCCACCATCCTTGCCGCTGGCCTGCGTGCGCTTGGCGCCGAGGTGGTAACGCAGGCATTCTTTGATACCGTAACGCTCAACACCGGCGCGGAAACGGATGCGGTCATGGCGCGGGCGCTCGATGCGGGTATGAACCTGCGCCGGGTCGATGCAGCGCATGTGGGCATCAGCCTTGATGAGACCACGACACCCGATACGGTGCGTGCGCTATGGGCCTGCGTGAGTGGCGATGCGGCGCGCGCCGCGCAGGTCGAGGCCGGACTTGCCACCCCGGGCAGCGCCATTCCCGCAAGCCTAGTGCGCACGGGTGAACTTCTGGCCCAGCCGATCTTCTCGGCCTGTCAGTCGGAAACCGACATGCTGCGCTACATGCGCCGCCTGGCCGATCGTGACCTGGCGCTTGACCGCTCCATGATTCCGCTGGGCTCGTGCACCATGAAGCTCAACGCCACGGCGGAGATGCTGCCGATCACGTGGCCCGAATTCTGCAACATCCATCCCTTTGCGCCAGCGGACCAGACGCGTGGTTATGCCCGGCTGTTCACCGATCTTGAGCGCATGCTGTGCCAGATCAGCGGCTATGCGGCGGTGTCGCTCCAGCCCAATTCTGGTGCGCAGGGCGAGTTCGCGGGGCTGATGGCCATTCGTGGCTACCACCGCGCGCGTGGTGACATGGCGCGTGACGTGTGCCTCATCCCGGCCTCGGCGCATGGCACCAACCCGGCCTCGGCCCAGATGGCGGGCATGAAGGTAGTGGTGGTGGCGTGCGACAGCCACGGCAATGTTGATATCGCGGACCTGAAGGCCAAGATTGCAAAACATGCCGATGCGCTGGCCGCGATCATGATTACCTATCCATCCACGCATGGCGTGTTCGAGGAGAACGTGCGCGAGATCTGTGACCTCGTGCATGCGGCAGGCGGGCAGGTTTACGTGGATGGCGCGAACCTCAACGCGCAGGTGGGCCTTGCGCAGCCGGGCATGTATGGCGGCGATGTCAGTCACTTCAACCTGCACAAGACCTTCTGCATCCCTCATGGGGGCGGTGGCCCCGGCATGGGGCCGATTGGGGTGGGCGCGCATCTCGCACCCTACCTGCCGGGTGCGCCACAGAATGGCGAGGCCAATGCCATTTCGGCAGCGCCCTTTGGCTCGGCCGATGTGCTGCCCATTTCGTGGATGTACATGGTCATGATGGGCGATGCGGGGCTGAAACGCGCTACCGAGGTCGCGATCCTGAACTCCAATTACATCGCTAGCCGCCTGTCCGGTCACTACCCGGTGCTGTATCAGGGTGCGAATGGCCGCGTGGCGCATGAATGCATTATCGACCTGCGCCCGCTCAAGGACGAGACGGGGGTTACGGTCGATGACATTGCCAAGCGGCTGGTTGACCACGGCTTTCATGCGCCTACGGTCAGCTTTCCGGTTGCAGGCACGTTCATGATCGAGCCGACCGAGTCCGAAAGCCGGGCCGAACTGGACCGGTTCTGTGATGCGATGATTGCCATCCGCAAGGAAATCAGCGCGGTTGCCGCAGGCGAACTGACCATTGAGGAAAGCCCCCTGCGCCACGCGCCGCACACCGTGCGCGACCTGACCGACCCCGACTGGGCGCGCGCCTATGACCGCGCGAGCGCCTGCCTGCCCGGCGGGGTGCATCCGGCGAGCAAATACTGGTCGCCCGTCAACCGGCTGGACAATGCCTATGGTGATCGCAACCTTGTGTGCTCCTGCCCTGACATGAGCACTTACGAGGCCTGAGGGGCGGATTTGCAAGAACGGTAAACGTTTCCGGGTGCCGCCTTTTTTTCAAAAAGGCGGCATTTTTTTGCTTTTTGAAAAAAGCTTCACCAAAAACATCCTTATGTTTTCAAGATGTTTCCTGAATTGCCTTTTCAGGTAACCTCTGCGGGGCTGATTGCGCCGGGGCAGTTAGTCTATATATCTGCAAGGATATAATAACCGGCCAGAAAATGAGGACAGGACCGTGAACTCGGGGAGATCGACTGTAGCCACGGGACTGTGGGCATGGGCTCTGGCAGCGGGTCTTGCTGTTACTCCCGCCACGGCGCGCGAGATAACGGACATGGCGGGCCACGCGCAGGCCGTGCCCGATCATCCCGCCCGCATTGCCGATCTGTGGTTCGCCCATAATGAACTGCTGCTGATGCTCGGCGGCGTGCAGCAGATTGTCATGACGGTGGACAGCCCGCAGGCGCGGCCGTGGATGTACCGGGTGTTTCCGGCACTCGCGCAGGCGCAGCTTGTCAACGGGCCGCAGGTCAATGCGGAATCCCTGCTGCGCGATCAGGTGGACCTTGTGTTCGTGCCGCAGGCCTCGGCGGCCATTACGGCGTTTGGCGCGGTGGACATTCCGGTGCTGGTCTCGTCGTTTCACGATGTCGATGGCCTGCTGCGCGTGGTGGACATGACGGCTGCGGCCCTGGGCACCGAGCACGCGCACGCCACCGCGGCCCATTACCGCACCATGATGAAGCAGACAGTCAATGACGTGCGCGAGCGCCTGGCCAGCGTGCCCGAGGCCGCGCGCCCGCGCGTGCTGCACATCCAGTCACTGCATCCGCTGCGGGTGGATGGGGCGGACAGCATCGTGGATGAATGGATTACGCTGGCGGGCGGCCGCAATGCCGCAACCGGGGTGAGCGGCAACATGAAGCCGGTCACGCCCGAACAGGTGGCGGCGTGGAACCCCGATGTCATCATCCTCGGCCCCGATTGCGGCACCATCGACCCTGCTGCTGATGGCGGGTTGTGGCAGCGCCTCGCCGCCATGCGCAACGGGCGCGTGCATGCCAATCCGTCTGGCGTGTTCCCGTGGGATCGCTATGGCAGCGAACTGCCGCTCCAGATCAGTTGGGCCGCGAAAACGCTGCACCCCGACCTGTTTGCGCAGACCGACCCCGTGGCGCTGACGCAGGACTTCTACCGCACCTATTTCCACTACAACCTGACCGGGGACGATGCGCAGCGCATCCTTGCAGGCCACCCGCCGCAGCCGGGTACCGCTCCTTGAGGCTGCGCGGCGTGCGTATTGCGGCGCTGGCGGTCATGGGGCTGGTGGGGCTTGCGGTTTTCTCGGCCTGTATCGGGCGCTTTGCGGTGCCGCCCGCGCAGGTGCTGCACGCGCTGGCCGCCAGCATCGGACTGGTGGCACAGGGCGATACGCCGCAGGCGCATATGGTGCATAGCGTCGTGTTTGGTGCGCGTCTGCCGCGTATTGGGGGTGCTATCTGCGTGGGGGCGGCGCTTTCGGTGGCGGGGGCGGCGTATCAGGCGGTGTTTCGCAACCCGCTGGTCTCGCCCGGCCTGCTCGGCGTGCTGGCGGGGGCTGGCACGGGGGCGGCGCTGGGCATCGTGTGGGGGCTGGGGCCCGTGGGTGTGGCGGGGCTGTCCTTTATCGGGGGGCTGCTGGCCGTGGCCCTTGGCGTGGGCGTGGCGCATCTGTTCGATGCGGCATCGATGCTGATGCTGGTTTTTGGCGGGCTGATCAGTTCGGCACTCTTCACGGCGCTGCTGTCGCTGCTCAAATACATTGCCGACCCGCAGAACCAGTTGCCCGACATCGTGTTCTGGCTGCTGGGCAGCCTGACGCAGGTCACGCCACATGCGCTGGGCGTGATGGCAGGGCCAGTGGCGATTGGCATCGTGCTGCTCAGCGCATGCGGGCGCATGCTCGATGGCCTGGCCATGGGCGATGAGGAGGCCCGCACGCTGGGCATTCCCGTTATGGCGCTGCGCTATGGCGTGATTGGCGCCGCCACGGTGCTGGCGGCGCTCACGGTCTCGGTTGCGGGCATGATTGGCTGGGTGGGGCTGGTGGTGCCGCATGTGGCCAGGTTGCTGGTGGGGCCATGCAACATGCGGGTACTGCCTGCAAGTGCGTGTCTTGGTGGTATGTTCCTGCTGGTGTGCGATGACCTGGCGCGCACGCTCTCGGTGGAGGAAATTCCCGTGGGCCTGATTGCCGACCTGCTCGGTGTGGCGCTGTTCGTGGCCGTGCTGCCGTTGCTGCGGCGGGGGTGGCGGGCATGAAGGCTGTGCTGCGCATGGATCATGTCAGCTTCCGCCATGCCGGGCGCACCGTGCTGCATGACCTTTCGTTTGGCATCAGGGCAGGGGAGATGACCGCGCTGCTCGGCCCCAATGGCGCGGGCAAGACCACGCTTTTGCGCCTGCTGCTGGGACTGGCGCGGCCAGACGCAGGGCAGGTGCTGCTTGATGGCCAGCCCATGCAGGCCTGGTCACGGCGCGAGGTGGCGCGGCGGATTGCTCATGTGCCGCAGGGGCATGTGCCGCTTTTTCCCTACAGCGTGCGTGACATCGTGGGCATGGGCCGCCTGGCGGAAACGCCCTTTGCCCTCAACCTGGGCCGCCATGACCGCGATGAGGTAACGCACGCCCTGCATGCGCTGGGCATCATCCATCTGGCGGACAGGCCCTATACCGAACTTTCGGGCGGCGAGCGGCAGGCGGCCCTGCTGGCCCGCGCTTTGGCGCAGGGGGCGCGCACGCTCATTCTTGATGAGCCGGAAACCGGGCTGGATTACGGGCAGAAGCAGCGGCTTTATGCCCTGCTGCACAGACTTGCCAGCCAAGGCCATGCCATTGTGGCCACCACGCATGACCCGCTTGCTGCCGCCCGCGTGTTTGACCGCGCCATTGCGCTGCGACAGGGGCGGATCATGGCCGACGGGCCCGCAGCCGATGTGCTTGATGCCCCCATGCTGGAGCAGCTTTACGCCCCGCGCGAAACTGGCCCACAAGAATAAAAGTTTTTGGTGAAGCTTTTTACAAAAAGCTCCAGAAGAACACCGCTTTTTTGAAAAAAGGCGGCACCCGAAAACTTCTGTTTTTCATCAAGGTTATTTTCGAACAGGATCTCTCTTTTATGGAGCGGGCCAGCAAACCATACCGCCCCCCATGCGTCTGCCTGATATTCCCCTCAAGCAGGACGTTTTCCCATGAAAGCACTGACCTGGCAGAAGAAAGGCAAGATCACATGCGAAAGCGTGCCTGATCCCGCCATTATGGATGGGCATGACGCCATCATCAGGGTGACCGCCTGCGCCATCTGTGGCTCCGACCTGCATTTGATGGATGGCATGATGCCGACCATGCAGTGCGGCGACATCCTCGGCCACGAAACCATGGGCGAAGTGGTGGAGGTGGGGCGGGAAAACACCCGCCTTACGGTAGGCGACCGGGTTGTGGTGCCCTTTACCATCTCGTGCGGGGTATGCCGGCAATGCAAATGGGGCAACTGGAGTTGTTGCGAGCGCACCAACCCCAATGGCCGCCAGCAGGCCGAGACATTTGGCTACCCGCTGGCAGGGCTGTTTGGCTATTCGCACATGACGGGCGGTTTTCCCGGTGGGCAGGCGGAATATCTGCGGGTGCCGCATGCCGATATCGGGCCGATCATCGTGCCAGACGGGCTGAGTGACGATCAGGTTCTTTTCCTGTCCGATATCTTTCCCACCGGCTATCAGGCCGCCGAACAGTGCGACATTACGCCCGAGGCCGAAAAGACCATCGCCATATGGGGCTGCGGCCCGGTGGGGCAGATGGCGATCCGCTCATGCTTCCTGCTCGGGGCCAAACGCGTCATCGCCATAGATCAGGTGCCCGAGCGGCTGGCCATGGCGCGGGCTGCTGGTGCCGAGACAATTGATTTTGGCACCGAGAACATTCAGCACACCCTTGTTGAAATGACCCACGGGCTGGGGCCGGATGCGGTGATCGAGGCGGTAGGCATGGAAGCCCATGGTGCGGACACCATGATGCAGAAGGTCGGCTCGGCCCTGCTCTCGGCCACCACGCTCGAGCGGCCCTTTGCACTCAACCAGGCCATTCTGGGCTGCAGGCCCGGCGGCATCGTGTCGATGCCCGGCGTTTACGCGGGTGCGCTCGGGCCGGTCATGGTCGGGGTGCTAATGAACAAGGGCCTGACCCTGCGCACGGGGCAGACCAATGCCCAGAAATACCTCCAGCCCCTGCTTGAGCGTATTGAGAAGGGGGAGATTGACCCTTCTTTCGTCATCAGCCATCGCTCCACCGACCTTGAAGAGGGGCCTGCTTTGTATGAGAAGTTTCGTGATAAGAAAGATGACTGCATCAAGGTTGTGTTTTACCCGCATGGGGGCAATGGAATGTCCGGTTTCGGACACCTGTCTTCAAACTCAGACGTTTTCGCCGATGGCGACTAAGGCCTGGAATTCAGTGACTCGATGAGCGAGTAGACCGCCTTCACCCGGGATTCATTCGGATAGTTTTTGTTCGCCAGGACAACTATGCCGATATTTTCACCGGGCAGGATCGCAATATAGCCACCAAAGCCGTTCGTTGATCCAGTCTTGTTCAGGAAAACGTTTTTCTGGGGGGAGAGTGGCGGGTTCAACTTCTGTTCTGGTTGTGGCTTCATAATAAAGTCATAGCCATTGCCCAGTGTCATCTTCTGCAGCTCAGTGGGCCAGGTGTATTGCTCCCAGATCATATCCTGCGTGAAGAACGATGTTTTGTACTGTCCTTCATGGGTTCTCCTGACTGCCTTACGCAATTCTTCCGAAGCTGTCCCCTGTCCCATCTCCACATCCAGGACCTTCAGCATGTCCCGGGCGCTCGATTTTACGCTGTAGGCTTCATCGGCCAAAACGCCAGGGGTCATTCGGATTGGTGCGTTGGTCTTTCGGTCATATCCCCAGGCGTACTGGCCCATTTCGCTCTCTGGTACGTCAATCCAGGTATGCTGCAGCCCGAACATCGGAAAAAGCAGGTCTTGCACGACCTGCTTATAGTTCGAGTTCATGGCCTTGCCAGTGATATAGCCGAGCATTCCGATGCTGATGTTGGAATAGCTTCTTGCTCCCGGTTCCGGCGGGTGCCAGTTCTTTAGCCAGGTCACCAGCCCATCGACGTCGGTTATGTTGTCTGGCACCTGCAAAGGCAGTCCTCCCGAATGGTGCGTTGCCAGATCCATGAGGGTCAGCCGATTGCCTATCGAGCAGGCGTCTGCACAGACATGATGTGCCACTGTGTCATTGAGGCTGAGTTCACCGCGTTCCTCGGCCAATGCTGCAAGTGTTACATTGAAAATTTTGCTTATTGAGCCGAGTTCAAACAGAGTATCAGGCGTAGCAGGACGGTTATCGGCTTGTGATGCTACTCCAGCGGCATAAAATTCATGTTTGCCGTTGCGGGTAATGCCGACAACAAGGCCGGGTATATCGTATTCCTTCATCACGGGTTGGAGCGCATCCCGTGTTTGTTCAGCAAAACTGTCAGCTTTTGCAGGCAAAATATTTGAAGCGATCATGGCAATGGAGAGCGCCACAAGATACGACCGCTTATTCATCTATATGCTCCACACTTGGATTTCTCTCATGGGTTCGTGAGAATACAGAGGGCTTCCGGTATCACAAGTCATAATCCAGACATGAAGCTACACGGCAACTATAACTGATCCCTTGTGATCATAAGTCCGCTTACCGAATGGTCGAGTAGCCTTCTGGGCGTCTGAAAAGAGGGCATATCCTGCCTGTCCGCTATGTAGAATCTGTGTTGAGGCCCTTTATATCCAAAAAGAAATGAAACCCGCCAGAACAACACAATACCAGAGCGCGCAGTTTCCACTGTCTGTCCCACGCGTCCTTACAGGTTGGCCGTCAATTGAATACCCAGCACCGCAGCGTCATGGAAAGTCGTCGTGGCACCAGGGTGCTGGAGGTACTGGAAGTCAAACTGCATCGTGGTGGAATTGCGCAGCACGTGCGTGCTGTAAAATGCTTCGTATACATTTTCCCAATGCTGCACGCCCCATACCGGCCCCCACTGGTTGCTCAGGTAGGGCATGCCGAGCGCGCGCGATGATTCCTGTTGCAGCGACAGCGTGCCGCTCATGTCCATGTGCTGGAACATGGCGCCAATCTGGTCCTGCCTGCGGTGCCAGGGCGTGCCTGATTCAACAAGGCCAATCCATTCATGGTCGCGCATGGCCACGAGGTTGCCCTGCGAATAGCCCGCACCACCTACCGCCACCAGTCCTTCTGCAACGCCAGGGCCATTGCGCACCAGCATCTGGTCGAACATGAACCATGCCGTGCTCATGCCTGCCTCATACCGGCGCGGCTGGCCCGTAAGCTGGAAGGAATTGCCATGAATATCGGAATAAAGGTTGGGATAGCGCGAGTTATCGTACCATGCGCCAAGCTTGTAGTTGCCGCGGAGCGAATGCTTGCCAAACCATGGCATCCACCCCAGCTCAACCTGCGATGTGACCTTGCTCATCCCGTTCTGGGCCAGCGCCCAGCCTGAAATACCGCCGTTATAGGCGTGGGGCGACACCATGAAGATGCCCCCCATGATATAGACCTTCTTGGCCGGGAACACGCGCAGCACCCCGCCAAGATTGCCCGAGGGCCAGTCACGCCCGCCCGGCACGTATTTGCCCGGCGCGAAATTGCTGCACACCGACACGTTCATGAAAGAACAGGCCACGTAATCATAGGCAAAGAAGCTGCCGGTCGGAATATCACCGGCGGAAACAACGATCCGTTTGTGCAGGAATGTCTTTTCGGCATATAGCGCCACCAGATGCGCCACGACATTACCGCGCCCGCCATAGATCTGCTCGGGGTTGGTGACCGAATCACCAAGGTTGTAGCCAAAGTTGCGCCCATGCCCGTTGATGACGAGCATGTGGGTCCATAACCCGCTGACATGCGCAAGCCGCTGCCAGTCAATATCAAGTTCACTGGCCACCTGGCCCGCCAGCACATCGGAGCGCGTGCGCCCGCCGCGCACGTTGCCCATATATTCTTCATTGAGCGCGAAGTTGAGGTACAGGCCATGTCTGTTCAGCCACCGGCGGGCGCCAAACCATTGGCCAAGCAGGTGAGGGGCACCGTGCAGGGTGGGCACCTGCGGGTCGACCACGGCATTGCCCCAGCCTTCAAGCGGAAAGGCATGGGCGGCGTAGGGTTCAAGCTCGACGGGCAGGGACTTGGAGGTTTCACTCTGGGCAAATGCGTCATCAATGCAGGTCACGATTATGAAAATCAAAGCAATAGATGTCAGTATTTGCTTCACGAGGAATCCGTTCCAGAATTTCCCGTTAATTGCATTATTTTCACAATTGCATTCAAATTATAAAATCTAATTAATTTGTAATATTTTGCACATATTTAATAAAGTAAGCGTGAAGCGATGTAAAATATCCGACACTTCAAATAAAATTATTAATAAATGTTCATGAAGCTATATTTTTAATGAATTCCTGCACATAAAACATGTCTGAATGCAGAATCAGGATAAGCCTGTGCTGTAAAGTAGATCGTAGATAGGGCTAAGGCTGGAAAAAGTATTTTTCAGAAAATGAGAAATTCTAAAAACCACATTGCCCTTCTGGCTTGTGAGATTAAAAATATAGATGTCAGTTTTATTTGAAAAATATGGAAGTGCTTTAACCATAAAGAAGTTTTTGGTGAAGCTTTTTTCAAAAAGCTTCAAAAAACGCCGCCTTTTTCAAAAAGACGGCACCCAAAAACGTTTATCTGTTCCCCTCCAAAAGCCGGGGCGCAGATATTACTGCGCCGGGGGCTGACCGGCTTCGGGCGTCTCATCCGCTTCGGTGGCGGGGGCATCGTCGCGTTCAACCACCTTGATGGAATCACCCACCAGCCCCGTGGCAAAGGCCTCGGCGGAGAAGGGGCGCAGGTCCTCGGCCTGCTCGCCCACGCCTACCAGATGCACCGGCAGGCCGAACGCATCGGCCAGCGCCACCACAATGCCGCCCCGCGCCGAGCCATCAAGCTTGGTCACCACAAGGCCGGTCACGTTGACCAGTTCCTTGAACACCCGCACCTGCTCCACCGCGTTCTGCCCGGTGGTGGCATCAAGCACCAGCAGCACGGAATGCGGCGCGGTTTCGTCAAACTTGCGCATGACGCGGATGATCTTGGCCAGTTCCTCCATCAGCGCGCTCTTGTTGTGCAGGCGGCCTGCGGTGTCGACCAGCAGCAGGTCGGCGCCTTCCGCCGTGGCGCGCTTGAGGGCCTCGAACGCAAGCCCCGCCGCATCGGCATTGGGCTTGCCCGCAATGACCGGCACGCCGGTGCGCTCGCCCCAGACCTGCAACTGCTCGACGGCTGCGGCGCGGAAAGTATCGCCCGCCACCATCATCACCTTCTTGCCCTGCTCGCCATAATAGCGGGCCATCTTGCCAATGGTGGTGGTCTTGCCGGTGCCGTTCACGCCCACCACCAGCACCACATGCGGCTTGTGGCTGGGGTCGGGCTCGAACGGAATGGCGACAGGCTGGAGGATGTTGGCGATTTCCTCGGCCAGGGCCTGACGCACTTCCTCATCGGTCACTTCCTTGCCGAATTTGGAGCGGCGGAAGGATTCAATCACCTTGCCCGCGACGCTGGGGCCAAGATCGGCGGAGATCAGCAGGTCTTCCAGGTCCTCGAGCGCCTGGTCATCAAGCTTGCGCCGGGTAAAGACGGCGGTCAGGCCACCGCTGAGTTTCTGGGTGGAGCGCGAAAGCCCCGCCTTGAGACGTGAGAAGAAGCCAAGAGCCATATCAGAGAATTTCCGCCACCAGTCCGTTATCGTCAACCGCCACGGGGCGCACCGTCTCGATCCGCCCCGCACCCGACACAGCGCCATCCACCAGTCGCACCGGCGCGAATTCTTCCGAATGTCCCGCCGTGTCGGTTTCCATCAGCACGCGCAGGGTGCGCCCGCGCAGGCGTTCATGAAAGTCGCGTGCCGCCTGTGCCCCTGCCGCGCGCAGGCGTGCCGCGCGCGCCTTGCGCTCGGGCACCGCAATGGCGGGCATGCGGGCCGCAGGCGTGCCGGGCCGCTCACTATAGGGAAAGACATGCAGGTAGGGCAGGGCGTTATCCCGCACGAATTCGAGTGTCTGTTCAAACAGCGCGTCATCCTCGGTCGGGAAGCCTGCAATGATGTCCGCCCCTATGCCGATATCGGGCCTGAGCGCGCGCGCCCGCGCCACGACGGCAGCAGCATCGGCCGTGAGGTGCCGGCGCTTCATGCGCTTGAGGATGATGTCGCTGCCCGCCTGCAATGACAGGTGCAGGTAAGGCATGAAGCGCGGCTCCCCCTCAAGCAGCTTCCAGATGTCCTCGTCAATCTCCACCGGATCAACGGATGACAGGCGCAGCCGCTCGAGTTCGGGCACGAGGGCAAGCAGCCTGCGGCACAACTGCCCCAGCAGCGGCTTGCCCGGCAGGTCGTGCCCCCAGGAGGTAATGTCCACCCCCGTCAGCACCACCTCGCGGTAGCCGGACTGCACGAGTGCGCGTACCTGCTCCACTACAGCGCCCACCGGCACCGAGCGCGAGGGGCCGCGACCGAAGGGAATGATGCAGAAGGTGCAGCGATGGTCGCAGCCCTGCTGCACCTCCACAAACGCGCGGGTGCGGCCGGCGAATTCGGTTACCAGATGCGGCGCTGTCTCACGCGCCGCCATGATGTCGGACACGGCATGGCCTGCGCCCAGCGCCATCTCGCTCCAGCTTGCGGCCTCGAGCTTCTCGCGGTTGCCCAGCACGCGGGTTACGCCGGGCAGGGCGGCCCAGCGCCCGGGGTCGATCTGGGCCGCGCAGCCGGTCACGACGATGCGGGCATCTGGCCGCTCGCGGTGGGCGCGGCGCACGGCCTGCCGCGCCTGGCGCTCGGCCTCGCCCGTTACCGCGCAGGTGTTCACGATCACCACATTGTCCAGACCTGCCGCGTGGTTGCGCATCACCTCGCTCTCATAGGTATTGAGGCGGCAGCCGAAGGTAAGGATCTCGGGCTTGGTCATCGTGGGTAATCTTCAGGGTTGAAGTGGCCCGTAAAGCTGGTCACCGCAGGGCCGGTCATGAGCACGTGGCCATCGCTCTCGCGCCACGTAATGTTCAGTTCCCCGCCATCCATCGCCACGGTGCAGGTGCGCGCGACCAGCCCGCGCCGTATGGCGTTGACCACGGCGGCGCACGCGCCCGAGCCACAGGCCCGCGTCAGCCCGCTGCCACGCTCCCACACGCGCAGGCGCATGGCATCAGGCGATATGACATGGGCAAAGCCGATATTGGCGCGCTGGGGGAAGAGCGGGTGATGCTCGAGTTCCGGCCCCGCCACGCACGGGTCCATCGCATCGGGCGCGGGCAGGAAGAAGGTGGCATGCGGGTTGCCCATCGACACCGCCGCCGGGTCGCCCGCAATGGGCAGGTACAACGTGTCCATGGCCTTAGCCAGTGGTACATCTTCCCAACCCTGCGCGGGCACGCCCATATCCACCGTGACCACGCCGGGGCGCACGATGGTGGCGGGCAGCACGCCCGCGCGGGTCTGAAGGCCGATGCCGGTACGCCCGCTCTCACGCGCCACAAGGTCGGCCACGCAGCGCGAGGCATTGCCGCAGGCCCCGGATTCCGAGCCATCGGCGTTGAAAAAGCGCACGAACACATCTGCCCCTTCGGCACAGGCCGGGCGCAGGATCACGAACTGGTCGCAGCCAATGCCGGTATGCCGGTCGGACAGGGCGGCAATGCGGGCAGGCGTAAGGTCATGGCGCTGCGCGCGCTCATCCACCACCACAAAATCATTGCCCAGCCCATGCATTTTCAAAAAACCGGTCATCATCCGTCCTGTATAGCGGTTCGCCACCCCTTTATGCGAGCGGGATGGCACCGCGCGCGCCTGCTTGCAAGCCCGATCAGATAAAACGCCCCGGCTTTCCGCGCTGCAGCACCTCGATCCTGTAGCCATCGGGGTCGGTTATGAAGAAGAACCTGCCCACGAACTGCTCGCCACACGACATGTCCTTCACCGCCAGCGGCGCAAGGCCCGCCTTCGTCAGCCGGGCATGCTCGGCATCGACATCGGCCACCGATACGGCGAGGTGCCCATAGCCATCACCAAGGTCATAAGGCTGGGTGCGGCCGTGGTTTACGGTCAGTTCCAGCTCGAATGTCTGTTCATCATTCGACAGGTAGATAAGGCTGAAGCTATCAAAAACAAGCCGGTCGGCCACTTTCAGGCCAAAGGCGGTTTCATAGAAGGCAAGGCTCGCGGCTTCATCAAGCACGCGGATCATGGAATGGATCATACGGGCCATTCGGCTTTTCTCCTGTTCTCCACGGCATGGGGCGTGATACGCCCACCCCGTATCGCATTGTTACACCTGCACTGTCTGGCACATTCATGAACGACCTGCACGGGTTCCACCCGCAATCCTTCACCGCCGCCTCGGCTGAGTCCGATACGCTGTTCTATTCGCGCAGGCCAACCGGCCCCCTGCTTGACCAGGGCGCGCAGACGGCCATCACGGCGCTCTATCGCACGCTCCTGCCCGAGGATGGCAATATCCTCGACCTGATGGCAGGCCCCGACAGTCACCTGCCGCCTGACATGGAATTCGACAGCGTGATCGGCATTGGCGTGAACGCGCAGGCGCTCGACAGCAATCCCCGCCTGACCGACCGCGTGGTGGAGGACATCAACGAAACCCCCGACCTGCCGCTCGCCGATGAAAGCATGGACGCGGTCCTTCTGTGCGATGTCGTGCCCTATCTGCGCCAGCCGGTGCAGGTGCTGCGTGAAGTCGCCCGCGTGCTGCAACCCGGCGGCCTGATCATCATGACGTATGGCGCGCGCTTCCTGCCGCAGAAGGCCACGGCGCTATGGCAGGCGCTCGAGCCTGATGACCGGGGGCGCATGCTCGGCGTGCTGTTGCAGCGCGCGGGTTTCGGCCCGGTGGATACCGGCAGCGTCACCCCCGCGCCTGAGGACATGTTCTGGAAGGATGCGGTCATGGCGCTGACGGCCCGCCGCCCTGACGTTTTGTAACACTGGCTGGCCGGGATGCCATATTCCGCCATGATGCCCGTGGCACAAACAGCACGGCGCGGCGGATCATGTCTTATTAAAACAAATTATCATTTACCCGGCCCGCCGGACATGTTTTGTCACATCCTGTCTTGAACCTGTTCTGGGGCCTTCTGGCGATAAATGCAGATTCCGTTCCTCTCCGGCAAGCCCGCTGGCCGTCTGGCCAGCCTGCTCATGCTGTGTTCCGTTCTGGTGCCCATGGCTGCCGCATGGGGCGATGAGGATCCCGAATCGCTGGATATCATGGAACGCCAGATGGCCCATCTGCAGCAGCAGCAGCAGGCCCTGCAGAACGAACTCGCCGCCATGCACCAGCAGATCGCGCAGCACCGCGCCCGCCTTGGCGGCACGTCGGCTGCGAGCGGGGCAGGCGGCGCGGGCCACCCGCTTGAGGTCACCGGCACGGGCGGGCACGTGCGTGGCGGCTGGATGCCGGTGGAAGGCCATGCACCGCAGCAGGCAGCCGTGACGGGTGGCGAGCGCGTGGGCCGCCCCCATATCGGCGGCTATTCCGACCCCACATCAGAGCCCGGGGATCAGCCCACGGTTGAATCCGTGGTGGCGCACCGCGAGGAAGATCTGATCTCGCACATGGCCAACAACAATGTCGGCCCCCACAACCGCGAGACAGTGGGCGCGCAGTCGGCTGGCGCGCTGGGTAGCAAGGTGTTCCATCTTGGCCCCGTGGCCATCATTCTGGGTGGCTTCTTCGATGCGGCGGCGCTGGTCGAGAACCGTCAGGTTTCATCGGGCATCTTCAACTACTGGAACGCCATTCCCTTCCGCAACAGCTCCAATTTCCACACCACCAACTTCAATGGCGATGCGCGGTATTCGCGCTTCTCGCTCATGGCGCGCGGCCAGCTCAACCCGCACCTGACCGTGGCAGGCTTTGTGGAAACCGATTTTGGCGCGAGTGCCGAGACCACCAACCCCTATGAGAGCAATTCCTACGTGCCCCGGCTGCGGCAGGCTTACCTGACGCTGGATGATTCGCGCGCGGACCTGCATTTCCTCATCGGCCAGGCCTGGACCATGCTCACACCCGACCGCGTGGGCATCGTGCCCCGCCAGGAGAGCCTGCCCGAAACAATTGAATCCTCCATCCTCGCGGGCCAGACCTGGTCGCGGCAGTGGCAGGTGCGCATCGTCAAGGACTTCCTCAAGCACCGCCTGTGGACCGGCCTGTCGATCGAGAACCCGGCCACCATCTATGACACCTCCGGGTTTGGCGATGACGTGGGCAATGGTGAGTTCCGCCTGCCGGGCAACAGCAGCAATTACGCCAAGCTCGGCTCGAACGGCGTGGGGCTGAGCAGCGCCACCACCAACTATTCCAACGAAATCGCGCCCGACATCATCGGCAAGCTGGCATGGGATCCCTCATGGGGTCATTACGAAGTCGAGGGCGTGGTCCACTTCCCGCATGACCGTTCGGTCATGAACGGGGTGGGCGAGAACCATACCGCCATCGCCTGGGGGGCGGGCGGCTCGATGAT
Source organism: Komagataeibacter sucrofermentans DSM 15973 (assembly GCF_040581405.1). NCBI lineage: Bacteria > Pseudomonadati > Pseudomonadota > Alphaproteobacteria > Acetobacterales > Acetobacteraceae > Komagataeibacter > Komagataeibacter sucrofermentans. Next base: position 2,391,760 of record NZ_CP137157.1, on the reverse strand, counting down.
CCTGCCGGTCATTCCCCACCGGCTGGAAGTGCGGCTCGCAGGCCTGGCGGGCAAGGGCATTGGCCGCTACGGCTCGGTGCTGCTGCCTGATGCCACGCTGCGCGCCAATGGCGGGCCCGCCCTGCTGTCGAGCGCCCAGACCACGGCAGGCGTGATCGCGCACCCCAACAAGGTGATCGACGTGTATGGCTATTTCGGCATGCAGCGCTCGGGCCGCAACTATTTTGACGAAGATGGCGGCAGCTATGGCTATGGCAACCCCAATGCCGACAATACGGGCTGCATGACCGAAGGCTCCGGCATCAATGGCGGCGGAGGGTGCGCCGCCAATATCCGCTCGGTGGAGGAGTTCACCATCGGGGCATGGTACCGCTTCATCCACGGCCAGTATGGCACGGTGCAGGCAGGCACGCAGCTGGCCTATTCGCGCGTGCATACATGGGGTGGCATGGGTGGCGCGCCCACGACCAGCCTGAGCGAGATCTTCTTCGATTTCCGCTACCTGCCTTTCCAGTAAGGCAGGCGTGCCACGGCGGATATTGCGTCAGGCCGGGAAAAGGGGGATGGTGGCCCCGCGATTGGGAAGAATGGAAAGGCCTGCGCTCATGTCTATCAGGTTACGGCACTTGGTCCTTGCTGCGTGGCTGGGCGCTGCTGTCGCGCCGGGTGTGGCCCTGGCGGATAGCGGCCATGCCGATGCAGGCAACGAAGACCCCGGCGAGGCCTCGCAGCGCCATGCCACCATGCATCAGCTTTCCAAAAAGCCGCCGCTACCCACCCTACATATGGATTACAGCCAGTACCGCTACATCCCCAGGGGTGACCGGGTCAAGGAACAGCCTGACCTGAACCGCCTGCTGTTCTGGACCCCCACCGGCGAGCCGGATGGCTATGCTGAGAAGCGCGGCACCGCCGTGCTATATTACGACCGCACCGGCAAGGCCGTGCGCGTGGATACCAACCCCTATAACCGCTAGGCGGTCGCCACAATTCCAGCCCCGATGGCACGAGGAAGACCAGCGTGACGGTTTCGCAATCCTTTCTTTCCTTTGTGCTTGCGACCCTCATTCTGGCGTTGACCCCCGGTCTTGATACGGCGCTCGTGCTGCGCACGGCCTTGCGCGATGGGCGGGGAAAAGGGGTGGAAACCGCTCTGGGCATCGCCTGTGGCTGCCTGGCGTGGGGGGTGGCCGCCGCGACCGGGCTGGGGGCGCTGCTTGCGGCCTCGCGTCTGGCGTTTGATATGATCCGTGCCTGCGGCGCGGCCTATCTGTTATGGGCCGGAGTGAGGATGCTGCTGCGCCCCCGTAGCGACATGCTGGCCCCTGACACCGCCCGGCGCGGGCTGCCACGGCGCCATTTCCTGCGTGGGCTGTGCCAGAATCTGCTCAACCCCAAGATTGGCGTCTTCTATATTTCCTTCCTGCCGCAGTTCGTGCCGGCGCATGTGCGCGTCGGGCCCTATCTGTTCGTGCTCTCGGGCGTGCAGGCGGGGGTGAGCCTGCTATGGCTGGTGGTGGTGGCCTGCATGGGGCATTCCCTCGCGCGCCTGCTGTGCCAGGGGGCGACGGCACGGCTGATGGATCGGCTGACCGGCTGTGTCTTTATCGGCTTCGGGCTGAGGCTGGGTCTGTCGCGGCACTGAACGGCTGTTTGAAAAAAGCGGAGCGCCCATGAAAAAAGGGACCACCGGATGATGGTCCCTTCCTTCACGTCATGACGGCGCGGCCTGTCAGATGGGCATGGCCCGTTCAAACACGGCTTCAAGCGCCATGATGCCGGGCAGCGTCTTGCCTTCCAGCCATTCAAGGAAGGCGCCGCCCGCGCTCGAGATGTAGGAGATATGCTTCTCTACCCCCGCATGGCGCAGGGCGGAGACCGTATCGCCACCGCCTGCAATGCTCTTGAGCGCGCCCGCATCGGTCAGGCGACCAACCTCGCGCGCCACCGCATTGGTGGCGGCATCGAACGGCGTGATCTCGAACGCGCCAAGCGGGCCGTTCCAGACCAGCGTTTTCAGCATGGTGAGCTTTTCGTTAATCAGCCTGACCGTCTCCGGGCCTACGTCGAGCGCCATGGCGTCAGCCGGAATGGCGTTCACTGGCACCGTGCGCGTGGGCACGTCCGCCCTGAAGTCGGTCGCGGTCACGACATCAACCGGCAGGATGATCTCGCAGTTCTTTTCCTTCGCCTTGGCCATGATGTCACGCGCGGTGTCGTGCATCTCGGCCTCCTGCAGCGAGCGGCCTACGTTCACGCCCTGTGCGGCAAGGAAAGTATTGGCCATCGCGCCGCCAATAATCAGCATGTCCACTTTTTCAAGCAGGTTGCCGATCAGGTCGAGCTTGGTCGAGATCTTGGCCCCGCCCACGATGGCCCCCACCGGGCGGGCCGGGTTTTCAAGGGCTACGTTGAGCGCGTTGAGTTCCGTCTCCATCAGTCGGCCTGCAAAGGAGGGCAGCAGGCGGGCTACGCCCTCGGTCGAGGCATGGGCGCGGTGGGCGGCGGAGAACGCATCATTGACGTAATAATCGGCCAGTGCGGCGAATTCCTTGGCCAGCGCCGGGTCGTTCTGCTCCTCGCCGGGGTAGAAGCGGGTGTTTTCCAGCACCACCACGTCGCCATCTTGCATGGCATCCACGGCCTGCTGTGCCTTGGGGCCGGTGCAGTCATCGACAAAGGTGACCGGGCGGCCGAGCGCATCACCAAGCGCATCGGCAATCGGGCCAAGCGACATTTCAGGCACCGGCTTGCCCTTGGGGCGGTCGAAGTGGCTGACAACAATCACCTTCGCCCCCTTCTGGGCCAGTTCCTGGATGGTGGGCAGCAGGCGCAGGATGCGCGTGGCATCGGTAATCTCGGCGTTCCTGACCGGAACGTTCAGATCAGCGCGCAGGAGAACCTTCTTGCCCGTGGCATCAAGGTCATCCAGCGTCTTGAAGCTTGCGGCAGCCATTACAGTGCCCCGAATACGGCGGCCGTGTCGGCCATGCGGTTGGAGAAGCCCCACTCATTGTCGTACCAGCTGCAGATGCGCACCAGCTTGCCGCCATCGATCACCGCCGTCTGGGTGGCATCGAAGGTGGATGAGGCGGGGGAGTGGTTGAAGTCGGTGCTGACCAGCGGCGCGGTGTTGTAGGCTAGGATGCCCTTGAGCGGACCCGACTCGGCGGCCTTGCGCAGCGCCTCGTTGACGTCCTCGACGGAGGCGGGCGCCTTTTTCGGCACGAAGTCGAGCGAGACGAGCGACACGTTGGGGGTCGGCACGCGGATGGCGGTGCCATCAAGCCGGCCCTTGAGGTGCGGCAGCACCAGCCCCACGGCGCGCGCGGCGCCGGTCGAGGTCGGGATCATGTTCAGGGCGGCGCCACGCGCGCGGCGCAGGTCCTTGTGCAGCGTGTCCACCGTGCGCTGGTCGCCGGTGTAGGAGTGGATGGTGACCATGTAGCCACATTCGATGCCGAACGTGTCATCAAGCACCTTGGCCACGGGGGCGAGGCAGTTGGTGGTGCAGGATGCGTTGGAGATCACGGTCATGTCCGGGGTCAGCACGTCCTGGTTCACACCATAGACGATGGTGGCGTCCACGCCCGATGCCGGGGCGGACACGATCACCTTGCGCGCGCCCGCCGTAATGAGCTGCGCGGCCTTCTCCTTGTCGGTAAAGCGGCCCGTGCATTCCAGCGCCACGTCCACGCCCTGGAAGGGAACCTTCGTGGGGTCGGCCTCGGCCGAGACGGTAATGGGGGCGTAGGTGCGGCCATTGGCCGTGATGATGATCTGGTTGCCCTCCACCTTCACCTCGGCGGGGAAGCGCCCGTGCACGCTGTCATAGGACAGCAGGTGTGCGTTGTCGGCCACGCTGCCAAGGTCATTGATCGCGACCGGCACCACGTCGGTGCGCCCGCTTTCAATGATGCCACGCAGCACGAGGCGACCGATGCGACCAAAACCGTTTATTGCGACTTTAACAGCCATGTTCTTATTATCTCCGTAAGGGTCAGACATGTTCACACACTGGCATCGAGCGATACCAGCCCGGATGGTGGCGGCGCGCCGTTTCCTCCCGCGGTTTCCATCGCGGTTCCGGCATGGGAGTGGAGCAGCCGCATGGCGTCGCGGCAGATCCGTTCCGGCGTGATGTCGGCCGGGTCGTCGGGCCTGTCAGGCGTGGGGGAGGCCCCGAACCCGTCAATGCCCACGAACAGCCCGCCCGGCCCAAGCCAGCGATCCCATCCAAAACCCGATGCGGCCTCGATTCCGATCCGGGGCGCTGTTCCCAGCACGGCATCACGATACGTCATTTTTTGGGCGGCGAACAGTTCCCAGCACGGAAGTGATATAACCGCCGCCCCGATGCCCGCCGCGCGCAGCAGCGCGCGCGCCGCCAGCGCCACGATGGCCTCGTGCCCCGTGGCCACCAGCGTAACCTGCCGCGGGCCTTCGGCCTCGGCCAGCACGTAGCCGCCGCGCGCGCACAGGTTGGTCAGGCCATGCTGTTCGCGCTCGGGCACGGCGGCGGCGGTCGAGGGGGCGGATTCCAGCACCAGCAGGCTCGGCCCGGTCGTGCGCCGCAGGGCCAGTTCCATGCATTCCATGGTCTCGCGGTGGTCGGCGGGGCGGAACAGCGCCATGTTGGGCATGGCGCGCAGGCTGGCCAGTTGCTCGACGGGCTGCCAGCCGCCCGCGTTCTCGCCGCGCGGCAGTTCATCATCGCTGAGCAGGTAGATCACCTGCTGGCCGGTCATGGCGGCGTAGCGCAGGGCGGGGCGCATGCGGTCCACCGCAATGATGGTGGTGGCGCCAAAGGCCAGCAGCCCGTCATGCAGCGCAATGCCGTTGAGCAGGGCGGCCATGCCATGCACCTGCGTGCCGCATGAAAGATCCGGATCGCCACTGCTGCGCCGCAGTGCGGAGAAATCGGGCATCATGCCCTGGCGCGAGCGCAGGCAGGTCAGCTCGGGCAGGAGTTCATGCAGGGTTTCGAGTCCGCGCCGGGCCGAGAAGGCGGCCGAGGCGCGGGCCAGCAGCGCGCCGTGCTCGCGCCACGAACGCTGCCAGTCAGGCTGCCAGAAGGCGGGGCGCTGGTTGCGGGCCATGCGCTCGAATTCGGCTTTCTGGCGGTCCTTGAACAGGCGGCGCAGCCACGAGCGCCGCGCGCTGGCCCCCCGCCGCGCCGCGCCGGCCCACAGGCCCGGATCATCGACAAAGGGTGCTGGCGGATCGGTTTCGGGCGGGGCGATGCACGCGATCAGGCAGGGCTTCTGCGTGCGCTGGGCGGAGGCGATGACGCTTGCGATCTGTTCGGTATTGCCCGCATCGACCTTGCGCACCGACCAGCCCGATGCGCTGTAGCGCGGCAGGATGGTGTCCACCTCCTCGCGCTCGCTGCTCCACAGGCCCACCACCAGGGTCACGCGGTCAAGGCCAAGCTGGCCTGCCAGGGCGGCGCTTTCCAGTGCCACGCCGGTGGAAAGCTCGCTCCAGCACCCCAGCGCCCATACGCGGTGGTTGACCACCGAGCGGCCAAAGCGGGCGGCCAGCTTCTGCTCGGCCAGCGCCATGCCGATCGCCGCCCCCAGTCCCTGCCCGTTGGGGCCGCAGGCCTGCCGGTCGGTCGCGGCAGGCGTGCCGGGGCGGATTGCCTGGCCCGACAGTTCGGCCATGATGCGCGGCAGCACCCGGTAGCGTGGCGAGGAGATGACCAGGCGGTCGCGGTCTGGCCAGTCGGGGCTGGCCGGGTCGAAGCGCAGGAAGCGACTCCACAGCACCGCGCACAGACCGGCCATGACCCGGGCGTGTGGGGCCTGCCGCCGGTCCGTTTCATGAACGCCGATGGCATGGCGGATCGCCGTGGCCAGCCGCTCGGGCATGGAAGGGGGCGGGGGCGGAAGCGCGGGGGAGATCACGCGGGCTTGGTCTTCGGGCATGCGGCGTCGTCCATTGAGCAGGGTATGATCGGTCGGAGCCGGTGGAGTACTGTTACTGCGCCCGGTGCGCCGCGGCAACATTGCTGCACGCGCCCCTATGCCCGGCGGGGCGGATACTGTATCGGTAGCGGGTCATGACCCGTCCGTCTCCCCGCTTCGCCCGCCGTGCTATTCTGGTGGCGGCCCTGTGCCTGCCAGCCATCGGCGGGTGCCGGCTGGTCAGCCAGAAAACCTTCAACCGCCATGCAGGCGATCCGCCGCATTTGCCCGCTGCTCCGGTCCCGCAGGTCCCGGGCATCGACAGGCCGCCGCTCGTGACCATCGTGGCGGGGACGCCGCCCGCGCAATGGCAGCCTGCGGTCCGGGCCGCCGTGGCCGATGCGCTGGCGCGCAAGCCCAACGCGCTGTTCACCATCGTGGTCAACGTGCCGGTGGGGGCCGCAAGCGGCCTGCCAGACATGAAGGCGGCGGTGGATACGGACGGCCAGCCGGTGCTGCAGGCGGTGATGGATGCAGGCGCAGGCACCGCCCAGACCGAGATGGATGCCCGGGGCGTTCCCTCTGGCAGTGCAACGCAGGTCTGCATTTACGTCGAGTAGTTCAATGCGGTTTTGCAATTTCCGCCCCCGTCATGCCATAAAGGCCCCCTTGCCGGTGGTTAACCGCCAGCCCTAGTGGCCGATAAGGGGCGGTTTCATCCCCCCCCCGGCTTGGGCCACCCCGCACGGTGGGCGTAATGAATGAAGGCCCCGTAAACACGATCGGGGTATGCCATGGAGAAAACCAGCAGTGTCCAGTAATCATGTGGATGGGCATCCGTTTTTCCGGTTCTGCCAGACGGCGCTGGCCGATATCCGCGCCCAGGGGCGATACCGGCAGTTTACGCCCCTGGCACGGCTGGCCGACCGCTACCCGTTATACGAGCAGCCCGAGGCCGAGGCCACGCCATCCACCCCCGCCTGCCCCGAAGACCGTGAAGTCGTGGTCTGGTCCTCCAATGACTATCTGGGCATGGGGGTCGAGCCGGTTGTAACCGAGGCCGCGATCCGCGCCATCCATGAGCATGGGGCAGGCGCTGGCGGCACGCGCAATATCGCGGGCACAAGCCCGGTGCATACCGCGCTGGAGGCGGAACTGGCCGACCTGCACGGCAAGGAAGCGGGGCTGCTGTTCGGCTCGGGCTACGTGTCGAACCAGGCATCGCTGCAGACCATCCTGACGAGCATGCCCGGCTGGATCTGCTTTTCCGACCGGCTGAACCATGCCTCCATGATTGCGGGCATCAAGGGTGCGCGCGGGTCGAGCACGGTCATTTTCGAGCATAACGACCTTGCCGACCTTGAGGCCAAGCTGGCCGCAGCCCCGAAGGACGCCCCCAAGCTGATCGCGTTCGAGAGCGTGTATTCGATGGATGGCGATATTGCCGACATCGCCGGCACCTGCGCGCTGGCCCGTAAATACGGCGCCATGACCTACCTTGATGAAGTGCATGCCGTGGGCCTGTATGGCGCACAGGGCGGCGGCGTGTCGCAGCGCGATGGCGTGGCTGCTGAGGTGGACATCATCGAGGGCACGCTGGCCAAAGGCTTTGGCGTGCATGGCGGCTACATCACCGCTTCGAGCAATATCGTGGAATATCTGCGCCTGAACGCCTCGGGCTTCATCTTCACCACGGCGCTGCCCCCCGCGGTCGTGGCGGCGGCGCTGGCCAGCGTGAAGCAGGTGCGCAAGGATAACTGGCGGCGCGAGCGCATTTTCGAGCGTGTCGATACCTTCCGCGCCAAGCTCAGGGCGGCGGGCATTCCCTTTAGCATGACGCCGAGCCATATCGTGCCCATCCCCGTAGGCGATGCGCGGCGCTGCCGCGAACTGAGCGACCGGCTGCTCAACGATTATGGCATGTACACCACCCCCATCAACTACCCCACCGTGCCGCGTGGCACGGAGCGGCTGCGGCTTACGCCGGGGCCGCGCCATACGGATGCGATGATGGACGAGATGGTGGCGGCCCTTGGCCACCTGCTGAGGATCAATGACCTGGCCGAGGCATCAGTCGTGGCCATGGCCTGAGGCCATGCCCTTTCCCGCCCTCCTGTCAGCACGGGAGGCGGGAAGGGCCTGATCCGGTACCCTGAAACAGGGTAAGGTTTTTGCTGAAGCTTTTTTCAGAAAGCTTACAGGAGAACGCCGCCTTCTTGAAAACAGGCGGCACCCAAAAACTTTTATTCTTCCTTAATGGTTCTGCGCGATGGCCTTTTTCAGGTCATCATAGCTGACAGCGCCGGGAATGATCTGGCGGGCGTTGAACACGAAGGTGGGCGTGCCATCAAGTCCGATCGCGCGCGCGAGTTCCATGTTGGCCTGCAGGATGGACGTGACCTTGGCGCCATTCATGTCACTGACCAGTTGGGTGGCGTTCAGCCCCGCCTGGGTGGCCAGCGTGCGCATGCGCTCGACCGTGGGCTGCACGGAATCGTTCATCACCACGCCCTGCATGCGGAAATATCCTTCCTGCCCGCCCTGCACGAAGGCCGCCACGAGCGCCTGCGATGCGATCAGGCTGGGCTGGCCGAGCACGGGAATGACCTTTTCAATAATGCGCAGGTCCCTGTTCTCGCGCGTCAGCCGGTCAAGGTCGGGCAGCACCTTGCGGCAGTAGGGGCAGCGGGGGTCATAGAATTCGACAACGGTGGTCTGCCCCTTGGCATTGCCCAGCACGCCATCGGTCGCCGTTGGCGTGGTCAGGTCGCCACGGTGGCTTTCCAGCGCGGAGCGGGCCGCGTTCTGCTGGGCTGCGTTGGCATTGCTGCGCAGGGCGGCAATGGCGTCTGACAGGATGGTGGGGTCGGTTTTCAGCGCATTGCGCATGATCTCGACAATTTCCTGCCGCTGGGCGGGAGTGAAGCTGGCCTGTGCATCCGCGGCCCGGCCCGCGCCTGCCGTGGCAGCCATCATCGCCCCCGTGGCGAGCAGGGTGGGGAGCAGGCGGGGTCGGTTGTGGCGGGGCGAAAGAAAGGTCACGGGTTTGCTCCGTTGTCATGTCGCGATAGGGTGGTGTGTAAAGGATCGGGCAGCGGAAAGAAATGGGCCATGGGGCCGTGCTGGCGCCATGCCTGTTGCCGATGGCCCGGAACGCCGCTAAGTCGTGAAGGGTCTGCTACGATCGCGCGGTCGTTACGAACCGTTCAACGGAATGAAGCCGACCTGCCTATTGGAGAAGCGTTGCGTGCCTGAGCATTCGTCGATCACCCCTGTCGCCCGTCGGTCCATGCGTACGGCGCTCTGTGCCGTTCTGGCCCTTTCGGTTACGGGCTGCGCCTTCAAGAACTATTCGCCCGTCAAGATCGTCTCCAGCATGTTCGGCCCCTCGCCGGGGCAGTTGATCGGCACTGTCTCCTCCGATGAGCCGCAGGCCACGCTGGTCGGGCGCGACATTCTCCAGCGCGGCGGCAATGCGGCGGATGCGGCCACGGCCATGGGGTTCGCGCTGGCCGTAACGCTGCCTTCGCGCGCCTCGCTCGGCTCTGGCGGGGCGTGCCTCGCCTACCGTCCGGGTGACCAGAATGGCGGCCGCGCCTTCATGTTCCTGCCCGTGGCGGGGACAACCGACATAACAGGCATGCCCCATGCCGACCGCCCGGCAGCGGTGCCCATGCTCGCGCGCGGGCTGTACCTCATGCACCTGCAATATGGCTCGGCCGCGTTTTCCGAGATGGTGCCGGGCGCGATTACGCTCGCGGCCAATGGCATCAATGTCAGCCGCCAGCTTGCCACCGACCTTGCTGCCGTGCAGGTGCCGCTGCTGGCTGATGCGGGCGTGCGCACGGTGTTTGCCCGCTCGGATGGCAAGGCGCTGGCCGAGGGCGATGCGCTGGTCCAGACCCATCTTTCAGGCGCGCTGGACCAGATCCGCAGCATGGGCGTGGGCGATCTTTATAATGGCGCGCTGGGCCAGTCCTTTGTGGCGGGTAGCCAGAAGGCGGGCGGGGGCCTGACCATGGCCGACCTGCGGGGGGGCATTCCGTCCGAGCGCCTGCCGCTGTCCGTGAGCAGTGGCGAGACGCAGGTCAGCTTCCTGCCGCCCCCTGCGGATGGCGGGCTGGGTGCTGCGGTGGCATTTCGCGCGGCCTCCTCATCGGATGCAGCAACACGTGCGCAGGCCAGCGTGGCGGGCTGGCGTGCCCAGAATGGCAGCCACGCCAGCGGCACGGGCGATGACCTGACCGCCCGCGCGCAGGCCTTTGTCAACGCAGGCGGGGCAGGCGGCGGTGGCCTGCCGTCGCTGCCGGCTTCCACCTCGTTTACCGTGGTTGACCACGCGGGCATGGCGGTGGCGTGCAGCCTGAGCATGGACAACCTGTTTGGCACCGGGCGCATGGCGGGCAATACCGGCATCGTGCTTGGCGCATCGCCAGCGCGCCTGCCGCAGCCGCTCTATGCTGCCGCCATTGCCAGCCAGGGCCGTGCCTTCCGCGCGGTGGTGGCGGGGTCGGGGCAGAACGATGCGGCGGCGGCAACCGGCATTGCCATGCGGCAGATCCTTGCAGGCCAGACGCCCGATGCCCATCCTGTTACAGCGCAGGGCCGCGTTAATGCCATATCCTGCCCGCATGGCCTGCCGGGTGATGGCGCAACCTGCACCGCCGTGACCGACCCGCGTGGCGCGGGGCTGGCCATGGGGCCGCGCTAAAGCACGGTTATTGCCCGGCGGCCCATCATTATCGGGGTAGGAAAGGAACAGGGCCATTGTAAATGATCCTGTTTTGTTCCATATTGCAGGACATGACCCCGCCCCCTGTTCCGGGCTGGCGCGGCAGGGCAGGATGCCCGTTATAAGGTTTCATTCCACCAGAACCAGGTAGGCAGGCAATGGCACAGGCTCCGGGTATAGATAAAAGCAAGGCCCTGGAAGGGGCATTGAGCCAGATCGAGCGCGCGTTCGGCAAGGGCTCGATCATGCGCATGGGCGAGCGCCCGTCCGAGCAGGTGGATGTGATCTCCACCGGTTCGCTCGGCCTCGATATCGCGCTGGGCATTGGCGGCCTGCCACGTGGCCGTATTGTCGAGATTTATGGCCCCGAAAGCTCGGGCAAGACCACCATGGCGCTGCACGCCATTGCCGAGGCGCAGCGCAAGGGTGGCACCTGCGCCTTCATCGATGCCGAGCACGCGCTTGACCCCGGCTATGCCCGCAAGCTGGGCGTGGATGTGGACAACCTGCTGATCAGCCAGCCCGATGCGGGCGAGCAGGCGCTCGAGATTGCCGATACGCTGGTGCGCTCGGGCGCGATTGACGTGCTGGTGGTCGATAGCGTGGCGGCCCTTGTGCCGCGCGCCGAGCTTGAGGGCGACATGGGCGACAGCCATGTGGGCCTGCATGCCCGCCTCATGAGCCAGGCGCTGCGCAAGCTGACCGGCTCCGTCTCGCGCTCCAACACCATGCTGATCTTCCTTAACCAGATCCGGCTCAAGATTGGCGTGATGTTCGGCAGCCCCGAAACCACGACAGGCGGTAACGCGCTGAAGTTCTATGCCTCCGTGCGCATGGACATCCGCCGCATCGGCTCGATCAAGGACAAGGATGAGGTGACCGGCAACCAGACCCGCGTCAAGGTGGTCAAGAACAAGATGGCGCCCCCCTTCCGCCAGGTCGAGTTCGACATCATGTATGGCGAGGGAATCAGCAAGGTTGGCGAACTGATCGACCTTGGCGTCAAGGCGGGCATTGTTGAAAAGTCCGGTGCCTGGTTCTCGTGCGATAGCCAGCGCATTGGCCAGGGGCGCGAGAACGCCAAGCAGTTCCTGCGCGACCACCCCGAAATGGCTGCCGATATCGAGCGCCGCGTGCGCGAGCAGGCCGGTGTCGTGGCTGAAGCCATGCTCGTCGGCCCCGATGAGGAGGGGGCGGACTGATTGCCCTTGGCCTGTTCCATTGTAACAGGCTATCGTCCCTGCGCTCTGGCGTGGCCCGTGCCATGGCGGGAGCAGGGCCTGAAAAGCGGGGGTAAGGGCAGTGGGAATGAAACCACGTCTTGCAATGATCGGATTGCTGGCCTGCCTTGCTGCCTGTAGCAGCGGGCACGACGGCGATAATGATCCCGATGATGTGGATGAAATGCCCCCTCCGCTCGGCCGCAGCGCGTGGGAGGGGCATCATGCCACGCATGCAAGCAATGCCCTGCGCCCGCTCTCGCGCCATCTGCCCAGGCCGCCCAACCCCGGTGAGGACGGGGCCACCGAGGATTTTCATCCCCCCCCTGACGCCGAGGCGATGCGGATGATCTCATCGGGTTATGACCCCAATCAGGCTGGCGATGATGATCAGCCTGAAAGTGATGACGGCAAGCATTTTGTCGTGCCTGACACGCAGCTCAGCTTCGGCAAGCCGGGCGGCAAATAGCCGTTTTCAAAAAGCCTCAGAGAATGCCGCCTTGTTTGAAAAAAGGCTGCGTCCGGAAACGGCTATTTGTTTTTCAGATACGCTCTTACAGCACCAGTACCGCGCGGATGTCGTTCACATTGGTCAGCGTGGGGCCGGTCATGACCAGATCGCCCGTCTGCCCGAACGCCGTGTAACTGTCATGCGCGCGCAGGGCGGCGCGCGGGTTGCAGCCTGCGGCTTCGGCGCGGGCCAGCGTATCGGGGGTGATGATGGCGCCTGCCGCGTCCTCGGTGCCATCAATGCCATCGCTATCTGCCGCAATGGCCCAGATGCCCTGCTGCCCCTGCAGCGCGCAGGCCATGGAGAGCAGGAATTCGGTATTGCGCCCGCCCCGCCCTGGCGGGGGGCCGGCCGGGTCGATGCTCACCGTCGTCTCGCCGCCTGAAAGCAGCACGGCAGGCCCCGCCACGGGCAGGTCGTGCAGGCGGGCCGACAGGGCGATCCCGGCCATGAGCGTGCCGGCGTCGCGGCTTTCGCCCTCCAGCGCATCTCCCAAAATGAGCGGTGTCAGCCCGCATGCGCGTGCGGCGCTGGCTGCGGCCTGTAGCGCCATCAGCGGCGTTGCGATCAGCACGACCTGATTGGCGGGTGAAAGCGCCATCGGCCCGGCATCGTGTTCCAGCACCTTTCGCGCTGCCTCGGGCAGGGCAATTCCATAATGGGCAATGATGGCGCGGGCATCGGCAGGGGTGGTGGGGTCCGCCACCGTGGGGCCGCTGGCAATGGTCAGCGGATCATCGCCCGGCACGTCGCTTATGGCCAGCGTCACGACCCGCGCGGGACTGGCGGCGACAGCCAGCCCGCCGCCCTTGATGGCCGAGAGGTGGCGGCGCACCACGTTCATGTCGCGTATGCTGGCCCCGCTATGCAGCAGGGCGCGGTTGATGGTGCGCAGGTCATCGAGCGTCACGCCCGGCTTGGGCAGTTCCAGCAGCGCTGATCCACCGCCGGAAATCAGGGCAATGACCAGATCATCAGGCCCCAGGTCGGCGACTTCCACCATCATGGCATGGCCTGCGGCCACGCTGCGGGCGTCGGGCACGGGATGGGCGGCCTCCAGCACGCGGATGCGGCGCGTGGGGGCGGCGTGCCCGTCGCGCGTGACCACGCAGCCGCTCATCTCCACATCCGGCCAGGCGCGTTCGAGGGCGGCTGCCATGGTCGCCGCCGCCTTGCCCGCGCCCACCACCACGCATCGGCCCTTGGGCCTTTGGGGCAGGTAGCGTTGCAGCACCTGCTCGGGCAGGGCGCTGTGGATGGCGGCATCAAGAATGCGGCGCAGGGTGGCGCGGGCGTGCCCGTCCGTCCAGTCCGCGGGCGTGCTCTGCCGGGCCGTGGCGGAAAACGGGTGGATGGTCGGGTCGTTCATGACATTATCCCTGTCATTGGCGTGGTGCGGCATAGGGGCCGCCATGAGGGGCAAACGGCCAGCCTGCAGGCCCGATGCCCGGCAGGGGCGCCGTGGGGTCCATACCATCCATGCAGCATGGCGCAGTGTGTCACAATTGTCACGTCTGTGTCAGGATGGGCGGAATGCGGCGGGTTGTGGCGGGCGTACACGCTAATTTGGGCGGTCCATATCTGGATTGGCGCAGGCGATGGTGATACGCGGCAGATGGCCTGCACCCATGGGCGGGCTGCCACAGCAGAAAGGACAAGGGCATGGAGGACTGCATGCTGGACGCGCGTCCCGTCATCTCCACGCATCCGGCCCCCGGCCCGGTGCAGCCTTACCTGATCTTTCCCCGCCCCGAATGGGCAGCACTCCGCGCCAATGTGCCGCAATCGCTGGGCGAGGCCGATATCGCCACGCTGCGCGGGCATAACGAGCCGGTCTCGCTTGAGGACATAACCGAGATCTACCTGCCGCTGTCGCGCCTGCTCAACCTGCATGTCATGGCCACCCGCAGCCTGAACAGCATGGTCAAGAGCGCGTTCATGGGCAGGCCGGGTGTGACCATGCCGTTCGTGATCGGCATTGCGGGCAGCGTGGGGGTGGGCAAGAGCACGTTTGCCCGCCTGCTGCAGGCCGTGCTGTCGCGCTGGCCTGACCACCCGAACGTGGCGCTGGTCACGACCGATGGCTTCCTGCTGCCCACGCGCGCGCTGGAAAAGCGCAACCTCATGCACCGCAAGGGCTTCCCCGAAAGTTATGACCTGCGGCAGATGATCAGCTTTCTCTCGGCACTCAAGGCGGGCGGGCGCAACCTCAAGGTGCCGGTTTACTCGCATGAGGCCTATGACATCATCCCCGGCCGCCATCAGGTGATCGACCAGCCCGATATCCTGATCTTCGAGGGGCTGAACGTGCTCCAGACCGTGTCCGAGCAGCCGTTCATGGCGTCTGACTTCTTTGATTTCTCGATCTATCTCGATGCTGATACGCGGGTGATCGAGGACTGGTACGTCAAACGCTTCCTGCTGTTGCAGAAAACCGCCTTCCGCAAGCCCACGTCCTATTTCCACCATTACGCCGACCTGCCGGAAGGCGAGGCCGAGCAGCTTGCGCGCGACATCTGGCGGCGGATCAACCTGCCCAACCTGCAGCAGAACATCCTGCCCACGCGCGAGCGCGCCCGCGTGGTCATGCACAAAAGCCCCAGCCATGCGATCGATACGGTGTGGATGCGCCAGATTTAAGGATCGGTTTTTAAAAGAGTAGCGTTTTTGCGGTGCATCAGGCTTGGTCTTCGGTGTCCCATATCGGTACGGATACGTTCTTTCCGGCCTGTAATTCCTTTAACCGTTTCACGACGCTGTCGGGCACCCGTGCCGCATCGCGGTCCTGGTCGGGGCGGCCGGTGGGGGAGCGGTAGTAGCTTTCATCCGGCAGGTACTCATCGGTTCCGAACGGATCGCCGGGCGCATAGACCGGGAAATGGTCATTTTCATATTTTTCAATCAGGTCGGGCAGCACGCGGAGTTCATGGCCGCGATGGCGCATCATGAAATGCTCCAGGTACCGCCATGTCATGATGGTTACGGGGGAGATGTTGTCTCCATCATCATGCTGGTGGCCATCCGTCGTGAACGCAAAACCATAGAGCGGGTCCGGTGCCGCAAGGCGGTCATCGGTGAAGGCAACGGCCTTGCCAAGGTTGACCACCTCGCCGCACTCCATGCACACCATATAGTAGTATCTGCCCATGTGCCCCTCTCCATAACAGACCCGTCCGGGTCATTATAGTTTGGTTACGGCGCATGAAAAAGGCGGCCCGGAGTGCTCCGGGCCGCCATGGCGCGTGGGGGCTGCCTGTGCTGCTTATGCGTTGAGGTAGATGGTCTTGGTATCGACATAGGCTTCAAGCCCGTACTGGCCGTCCTCGCCACCGATGCCGCTATCGCCATAACCGTGGTGGAAGCCCTGCGCGGCTTCCCCGCCCTCGCGGTTGACGTAAATCTCGCCAAAGTTGAGTTCGTTGGTCATGCGCATGATGTTTTTCAGGTTCTGCGTGAACATGTAGGCCGACAGGCCATAGCGCGAGTTGTTGGCCTGGGCGATGGCATCATCGAAGTCCTTCACGCGGATCAGTGACAGCACGGGGCCGAACACTTCATTCTGCGCAATATCCATATCCGCCGTGACACCGGTCAGCAGGGTGGGGGCGTAGAAGTTGCCCTTGTCATATGCGCCGCCGGTCAGGCGCTTGCCGCCGAGTTCGACCTTGGCACCCTGCCCGATGGCTTTCTGCACGATCGCATCCACCTTCTCAAGTTCGGCGGCGCTGATCTTGGGGCCCATGTCGGTGGCTTCATCGAGCGGGTTGCCGGTTTTCAGCGCGGCGACCTTCTCACGCAGGCGTTTGAGGAATTCGTCATACACGGCGGTGTGTACATAGGTGCGCTCGTTGGCCGTGCAGACCTGCCCGCAATTCATGAAGCGCGCGGCCACGGCGGCGTCTACCGCCTTTTCAATATCGGCATCCTCCATCACGATGAACGGGGCCTTGCCGCCGAGTTCAAGCCGCACTTCCTTCAGCCCTTCAGAGGCCGCGGCCATGATCTTGCGGCCTGCGGGCGTGCTGCCGGTCATGGTGATGAGCTTGGTGAGGGGGTTGGTCACCAGTGCATTGCCCACCGTGGCGCCGCCGCCGGTCACGACATTGAACACGCCTTTGGGGAAGCCCGCCTCGACCGAGAGTTCGGCCAGCGCGAAGGTGGCGAGCGGTGTCAGTTCATGCGGCTTGATGACGAATGTGTTGCCTGCGGCAAGGGCCGGGCCGAGCTTGCGCGCGGTGAGTGCGAGCGGAAAATTCCATGCCGAGATGCCCGCCACCACGCCGTGGGGAATCTTCTCGATCAGGATCTTCTCGCCGGGGCGGCTGCCGGGAATGATGTTGCCTTCAAGGCGGCGCACGTTCTCGGCTGCGAAGCGGATGAGCTGGATGGCGAAGTTGACCTCGATGCGGGCTTCCTTGAGCGGCTTGCCGTTTTCGGAGGTAATGATGCGGGCCAGCTTTTCGCTGTCGCGTCTGATCAGCTCGATCAGCCGGTACAGATAGTCAGCCCGGTCGGTCGCCACCAGCCGGCTCCATGCGGGGAAAGCCTTCTGCGCGGTCTGCAGCGCACGGTTGACATCGTCCTCGCTGGCCACGGCCACCTTGGCCAGCACCTCGCCCGTGGCGGGGTTGTGGATGGTGTCACGCTCGGGCGTGCCGGGCGCGCTCCATTCACCACCAATGAACAGGTCGTAGGTTTTCGGTTGGGACATGATCTGGTTCATGATCCGGTTTCTCCATGTTCGGGTCAGGGGAGTATAACACGCGCGGCAGGACTACCCGCCCCGCGGATGCGGGGCAGGATAGATGCGCACAGGGCAACAGGCAGGAAACGCGGTCAGGATTTCAGGAACGGACGCCCCTCGTGCGCCACCAGCAGGTCGTGCATGTCGGTTGCGTGTTCTTCTTCTTCTGCCAGGATCTTCTCGAGCATGATGCGCGTTGTGGGGTCGTGATCGGCAAAATAGCGGATCAGTTCACGGTAATGCTCGATCACCAGCCGTTCGGCCACAAGGTTCTGGCGCACCATTTCAACCAGGTTGCCGCCATTGCCGTATTCGCTGGCGGAGCGGGTGGCCAGCCCCTCGGGCGAGAGGTCGGGCACGCCGCCAAGCTGATCGATGCGCTCGGCCGCCCACATCATATGGGCGCGTTCTTCCTTGGCGTGGGTGGCGAACTCGGCGGCCACGCTCTCGCTGGTAATGCCCTCGACAGAGATGGAATGCATCGTATAACGCAGCACGCAGACAAGCTCGGTCGCCACCACGGTCTGCAGCAGGTCGATGGCGGTCTGCACGTTGCCCTGATAGGCGGGGGTGAGCGCGCCTTTCTCGATCGCTTTCTTCGCGCGTTCGCGCAGGGTCTTTACGTCGGTCAGGAACGTATTTTCAGCAACATCGGCCATGATGGTTTCCCTGTATGGATTGGCCTGCTCAAGCCACAGGCCTGTTGAAGGGTGGTTGCTGGCGTAACGGGCCGAAAGAGCGCGTGGTTCCCCCCAAAATGGGCCGCCGTTCATGAAAAAACGCCCATAAACCCAAGAAAATGGGGGTTAAGGCAGGTTTTTCGCATGCACAGGCGTTGCCATTCACGTGCAGATCATTATTGATCTGAATTAATAAGACCTATTTGCATTAAGGATCACTCAAGCGCATGGTAGCATTCACCGCAGGCCAGCCCGAAAAGCTTCCCCGCCGCGCCTTGAGCGAGGAAGCCTATGATCATGTGCGCCGTGGGCTGATCCGTAGCCGGTATCGCTCTGGCGAACGGCTGGTCCTGCGCCCGCTTGCCGCTGAACTCGGGCTGAGCCCCACGCCCGTGCGTGAGGCGCTGCTGCGGCTTGTGTCCGAACATGCGCTGGAACTCAATGACCGCAACACCGCCATCGTGCCTGCCATGACCCAGCGCAGCTTTGCCGAGATCCATGACCTGCGGATGGACCTTGAGATGCGCCTTGCCGCCGCCGCCGCCCGGCGTGCCTCAACCCACGGCATCGAAGCGCTGGTCATTTTGCAGCACCAGTTCATGGATGCCTCCCGCGCGCGTGATGACGGGGGCATGGCCGCTTTCAATGCCGATTTTCACACGACCGTCGCCGCCCTGGCCGAACTGCCGCTGACGGCAAACATCCTGCGCAACCTGTGGATGCGGATCGGGCCGATCTATGCCCTGTCGCGCCCGATGATCCAGGCCGAGCACGAAGGGCGCACCCACCCGCATGAAGACCTGATCACGGCGCTGCGCCAGCGCGATGTCGCGGCGGCCCAGGCGGCGGTCACGCGTGACTTCGAGCACGCGCGGCGCTGGATCGAACCCCGCCTGTCGTAACCGGCGGGGCTGCCCCGGGCCGCCTTAAGGCTGGCCCGAGGGGCGCATCTGCTGCGGCACTTCGATGTCGATTTCCAGCATCGAGACGGAATTGCCCCGGTCCAGCTTGACCTGCACCTTGTCCTGGTCAACGGCGATATGCCGCTTGATCACTTCCAGAATTTCGGCCTGCAGCTTGTTCAGCAGGTCGGATTCATTGCCATTGCCCGTGCGCTCGTGGGCCAGCAGGATCTGCAGCCGGTCGCGCGCGACGGGGGCCGAGGTCTTGTTGTTACGGCCAAAAAAGGAGCCAAACAAGCTCATCAGCTTTTCCCCTTGAACAGACGTGCGAGCAGGCCCTTGCGTTCAACCGGCACGGTCACTTCCAGCTTCTCGCCTTCCAGCCTGCGGGCGGCTTCGGCATAGGCGCGGGCGGGCGGGCTGTCCGGGCTGCTCAGGGTAACCGGCGCGCCAAGGTTGGAGGCGCGCAGCACTTCCTCGCTTTCGGGGATGATGCCGAGCAGCGGGATGGACAGGATCTCGAGCACATCCTCGATGCGCAGCATCTCGCCCCGGGCGGCGCGGGCGGGATCATAGCGGGTGAGCAGCAGGTGCTTCTCGATCTTGCCGCCGTCCTGGGCCTTCTTGGTGGTGCTGTCGAGCATGCCGATGATGCGGTCGCTGTCGCGCACCGACGAGACTTCGGGGTTGGTCACCACGATGGCGTGGTCGGCATGGTGCATGGCCAGTTGCGCGCCGCGCTCGATCCCGGCGGGGCTGTCGCAGATCACCCAGTCGAACTTTTCACGCAGCTGCGCCATCACGCTGGCCACGCCCTCGGCGGTCAGCGCATCCTTGTCGCGTGTCTGCGAGGCGGGGAGGATGGACAGCGTCTCGATCCGCTTGTCGCGGATCAGCGCCTGCGAAAGCTTGGCATCGCCCTGGATGACGTTGATCAGGTCGAACACAACGCGCCGCTCGGCCCCCATGACCAGGTCGAGGTTACGCAGCCCGACATCGAAATCGACCACCACCACATTCTGGCCTGTCTGTGCCAGCGCCGCGCCGAGTGCCGCCGTGGACGTTGTCTTGCCGACGCCGCCCTTGCCGGATGTGACCACCAGCACTTTTGCCATGGGGGTAGTTCCTTGTGCGCTTTTGGGGGGTGTTTTCTTGTTCATGACCTGATGGATACGGTTGTAATATGAATGGGCGCGCGTGAAGCGCAACGGGGGGCTTGGGCGTCAGTTCAGGGTTTGCGGCCCCTGAGGGTGGGCGGAACAAGCGGCTGGACCACAAGTGTGTCATTATTGAGAATGATCTGCGCCGGTTTTTCAACATAGCGCGGGTCGATTTCCTCGGCGGTGATGTAATAACCGTCGATCGCCAGCAGTTCGGCCTGCATGGAATGGGCGAAGATTCGGGCGTCGGGCTGGCCGTTCATGCCTGCTATGGCGCGGCCGCGCAGCGGGCCATAGACATGGATCGAGCCCCCTGCCGTCACCTCTGCCCCCGAACCGACCGAGCCGAGGATGATGATGTCCCCATCAGGGTTCATGATTACCTGGCCAGAGCGGATCGGCTGCTCGATGATGAGCGAACCCCCGCGCGGCGGCTCGGGGGGGGCAGGTGTCGTATCATCGGGGATCTCCACGGCGCCCGAGGCGCGGCCGCCCTGAAAGCCCGCGGGCCAGTCCCACCCGGCGCAGGCGGGCCAGGAGGTGTCGCCGCCTTCGATTCCAATGATGCGGATGCCGCGCGCGCGCAGCGCGGGATAAAGCCCGGCCAGCCCCTCGGTTCCCGCCTCGAGCAGGGAGAGGTCGAGAATGACCGGCTTGCCCGCGAAAAAGGCGCTTGAGCGCGCGATCTGGGCATCAAGGCCTGCCAGCCAGTCGGCCAGCAGGGGTTCGGGGGAGAGGACCAGGGCCAGAAAGGATCGGCCACGGGCGCGGATCTTGGGTGTGGGGCGCAGTTCGTCTGGCAACGTGTTCCTGTCCTGCTCTGGGTCAATGGGCCTGTCTGTTTCAGCTACCGCGCCGTAGCCTGACTGTCGAGGGAATCCTGTCTTTTCATGGATATGCATTACCTGTTTTGCAGGGATGTGTGGCATGGGCCGTACTCGGGGCTTGGCGAAGGGCGTGGCAATGCAATAAAGCGGGAACATGCGCATCCTGTACCACCTTCCCCTTTCGCCCTATGCCCGCAAGGTTCGCCTCGTGATGGGCGAAAAGCGGCTGCCGTTTGAACTCAAGATCGAGCGTGTGTGGGAACAGCGCCCCGAGTATCTTGACCGCAACCCCGCGGGCACCGTGCCCATGCTGCAGGAAGACACCGGGCTGTGCATTCCGGATTCGTGGGTGATCTGCGAATACCTTGAGGAAGCCTACCCCGACACCCCGCTGCTTGGCCGCACGCTGGCCGAGCGGGTGGAGGTGCGCAGGCTGGTGGTGTGGTTTGACGAGAAATTCGGCCACGAGGTCTCGCGCAACCTGCTGACCGAGAAAGT
Organism: Komagataeibacter sucrofermentans DSM 15973; assembly: GCF_040581405.1. Lineage (NCBI taxonomy): Bacteria > Pseudomonadati > Pseudomonadota > Alphaproteobacteria > Acetobacterales > Acetobacteraceae > Komagataeibacter > Komagataeibacter sucrofermentans. The sequence goes on along the minus strand of NZ_CP137157.1, from coordinate 2,370,577 downwards.
GTACAAGCGCATCTCCGGCACCGGCAACCCCGATGGGGCGGCGCTGCGGGCGGGGTATGCCAACATCCGCACCCACCTCGCCTATATCGACTGGCTGGCGGAAACGCGGCGGTGGCTGGCGGGCAACCAGCTCTCGCTGGCAGATTTTGCGGCCGCCGCCCATCTGTCCTGCCTCGACTTTCTTGATGATGTGGACTGGTCGCGAGCGCCTGCCGCCAAGGACTGGTACGCCCGCGTCAAGAGCCGGCCATGCTTCCGCTCCGTGCTGCAGGACCGGATTTCAGGCTTTACGCCGCCCGCCCATTACGCGGACCTGGATTTCTAGCGCATGACAACGCAGGGGGGCGGTCACGACGCCATCGTGCTGGGCGCGGGGGCGGCGGGCCTCATGGCCGCTGCCACGGCGGGGCAGGGTGGCGCGCGCGTGGTGGTGCTCGACCACGCGCAGCACGCGGGGCGCAAGATCCTTATCTCGGGCGGCGGGCGGTGCAACTTCACCAACATGGATGCGGGGGCGGGGCAGTTCCTGTCCGCCAATCCGCACTTCGCCAAATCGGCGCTGGCGCGGTACACGCCCGCCGATTTTCTGGCCCTTGTGCAGCGCCACCGCATTCCGTGGCACGAGAAGGCGGCGGGCCAGCTCTTCTGTGACCGCTCGGCGCGTGACATCGTGGACATGCTCATGCGCGAATGCGCGGCAGGCCACGTGGAGATGCGCCTGTCGCACCGCATCATCGACGTGGCGCGTGATGCGGCAGGCCATTACCGCGTCGAGACCGACCATGGCGTGTTCCATGCGCCGAGCCTGATCGTGGCGACAGGCGGGCTGTCGATTCCCAAGCTTGGCGCCACGGGGCTGGCGCATGACCTCGCGCGCCGTTTCGGGCTGCGCGTGGTGGCGCCCGCGCCCGCCCTCGTGCCGCTGACCTTTGGCGCGCGCGACCGGGAGTGGATGGAGCTGCTGGCCGGGCTTTCGGTCAATGTGGGCATTACCTGCCATGAGGGGGCAGGGCGGCAGGCGCGTCATGCCACCTTCCGCGATGGCATGGTGTTCACCCATCGCGGACTGTCGGGGCCTGCCATCTTGCAGGCATCATCGTACTGGCAGCCGGGCGAGGCGCTCGAGATCGACCTGCTTCCGGGCATCAACGCAGCCGCGCGCCTGCTCGAGATCAAGCGCGACCGCCCGCGCGCGGGCGGGGTGGCCATGCTGTCCATGCTGCTGCCGCAGCGCCTGGCCCAGCTTTTTGCGCGCTCCTGCCTGCCCGAAGGTCAGCTTGCGGGCCTGCCTGATTCGGTGCTGGCCGATACGGCTGGCATGCTCGGGGCCTGGCGGCTCAACCCGCATGGTACGGAAGGCTACGTGAAGGCCGAGGTGACGCGCGGCGGCGTGGATACGGCCAGCCTCTCCTCGCGTGATATGGAAGCACGCGACGTACCGGGGCTGTTCATGGTGGGCGAGGCGGTGGACGTAACCGGCTGGCTGGGGGGCTACAACTTCCAGTGGGCCTGGGCCAGCGGGCACGCGGCAGGGCAGGCCGTGGCCGAACGTCGCGGCTGAATGCTGTTTGCGGGCCAGCCTTTCCTGCTCGTCTTCCTGCCGGTGGTGCTGGGGCTGTATTATGTCGTAGCCGCCAGCAGGGGCGCCCGGCAGGCCGTGCTCATCGCGGCCTCCCTTGTCTTTTACGGGTTGTGGGACTGGCGGTTCGTGCCCTTTCTGCTGGGCATGACCGGCTTCAGCCAGGGCGTTGCCGTATTGTGGGGGCGCACGCGGTGGCGGGGCTGGCTGTGGCTGGGCATTGCGGGCAATCTGGCGGTGCTGTTCGGCTTCAAATACGCATTCTGGCTGGCGGGCTGCGTGCTGGCCGCCATGGGGCGCGCGCCTGCGCCATGGCCGGTGATTTTGCCCTTGGGGCTGTCATTTTTCGTGTTCCAGAAAGTATCCTACCTCGTTGACCTCGGGCGTGGGCAGGCGCGGGTTTACCGGCTGGCGGATTTTGTGGAGTTCGTGACCTTCTTCCCGCAACTCGTGGCAGGCCCCATCGTGCGGCATAACGAACTGATTCCGCAGTTCGATGCCAGCCCGCGTGGGCCCGCCATGTGGGAAAACCTTGGCCGGGGCGGCCTGCTGCTGCTGCTGGGGCTGGGCAAGAAGGTCGGGCTGGCCGATACGCTGGGCGGCCTGTGCACGCCGGTGTTCGAGGCAGCCCATATGGGCCATGCCCCGGCGCTGGGGGCGGCGTGGCTGGCGGCTGTGAGCTTCATGCTCCAGATCTATTTCGATTTTTCCGGCTATTCGGACATGGCGATCGGCATGGCGCTGATGATGGGCATCCGCCTGCCGTTCAATTTCAATGCGCCTTACCGGGCCGTATCGGTGCGTGACTTCTGGCGGCGGTGGCACATGACGCTGTCACGCTTCCTGCGTGATTACGTCTATATTCCGCTGGGCGGCAACCGCTGTGCGCCCGCGCGGCAGGCGGCGAACGTCATGGCCACCATGGGGCTGGCCGGTCTGTGGCACGGTGCGGGGTGGAATTTCGTGGTCTGGGGCCTGCTGCATGGCGCAGCCCTCGCCACCGCTCACGGGTGGGACCGCACCGGGCGCACTTTGCCACGGGGCATGGGCTACGGGTTGACCATGACCTTCGTGTTGTTGACATGGGTAGTGTTCCGCGCTGCCGACCTGCCCACGGCAGGGCGCATGCTGGCGGGAATGCTGGGCGCGCATGGCGGCGGTGGCGTGGCGGTGGGCCACCCCGTGGTGCTGGGGCTTGCGCTGGTCATTGCGGTCATCGGTCCCGCCTCGCAGCAGATGGTGCTGGAGCGCATGCGGCCCACACCCTGGCTGGCGGTGGCGGCGGGGGTCGCTTTCGTGCTGCTGGTGTTTCTGGTGGGGGGCAGGCCGCCAGAAGCGTTCATCTATTTCCAGTTCTGAAAGCCTGTGCAGGCAATGCCGCCTTTCCTGAAAACAAGGCGGCACCCAAACACGTTTATTCGTTTTATTGTGTGGATATATCGAAATCCTCAGGCATCCCAATCGACATCAAAAAATGTCAATTCGTTTTTGAGTTCCTCCATATTCAGGAACCACAAATCATATCCAGTATTGGGCTCCGTTTTCATGTTCTTTATGTATATGTAATAACCGGTTGTATCTCCGGCCGTGTCATCATCGATTTCGATCTCCCATCCCTTGTATTCACCTGATCGGATAATGCCCTTTTTTATGATGTCCATTGCTTGATCCATGAAATTTTAAAACCCGGCCTGTAAACCTGCCAGAAACCGGAAGGAAGTTTTTGGTGAAGCTTTTTCCCGAAAACTTCAGAAATCCCTGTTTTTCAAGATAACATACGCCAGTATCATGTCGCCGGGACTGGTATTGGCCATGATGCTTCCCAATCTATGCAGATACAGCCCATAATGGGGCACGGTTGCACCACGTACAGGCAGGAGCATATGGCAGGCAGGCGAGACAGCATGGATGATGGCCCGGCGGATCTGTTTGGCAACGCGGCCCCGCAGCCCCCCGCGCGTGGCCCTGTCGCGTTTCCGCAGGCTCCCATCGCCCAGCCTGCCCGCAATCAGCCTCTTGCCGACCGCCTGCGCCCCACCACGCTTGATGAGGTGGTAGGTCAGGACCACCTGCTCGGCCCCGATGGCAGCCTGCGGCAGATGCTTGCGCGCGGCTCGCTCGCCAGCCTGATTTTGTGGGGCGGCCCGGGCGTGGGCAAGACCACCATCGCCCGCCTGCTTGCCGCCGCCGCCGGGTTGCGCTTCGTGCAGCTTTCGGCCGTGTTCTCGGGTGTTGCCGACCTCAAGCGCGCGTTTGAGGAGGCCCGGCGCACGGCGGCCTCGGGCGGGGGCACGCTTCTGTTCGTTGATGAAATTCACCGCTTCAACCGCGCCCAGCAGGATGGCTTCCTGCCGGTGGTGGAGGATGGCACGGTAGTGCTGGTGGGGGCCACGACCGAGAATCCGTCCTTCGCGCTCAATAGCGCCCTGCTTTCACGCTGCCAGGTGCTGGTGCTGCACCGGCTGGATGATGCTGCGATGGAGCAGTTGCTCGACCGCGCCGAGGCCACCACCGGCACGCCTCTGCCGCTTACGCCCGAAGCCCGCGCAACGTTGCGCGCCATGGCTGATGGCGACGGGCGCTACCTGCTCAACATGGTCGAGCAGCTTCTGGCCCTGCCGCCGCAGCGCGAACCGCTTGACCCCGCCGCCCTGTCGCGCCTGCTCGCCCGCCGCGCGGCGCTGTATGACAAGGACCGCGAGGAACATTACAACCTCATCTCGGCGCTGCATAAATCCCTGCGCGGCTCCGACCCTGATGCGGCGCTGTACTGGTTCGCCCGCATGCTCGAAGGTGGTGAGGACCCGCGCTACATCGCCCGCCGCCTCACCCGTTTCGCCGCCGAGGACGTGGGCATGGCCGACCCCCAGGCCCTGCCGTTGGCCGTTGCCGCGTGGGAAACCTTCGAGCGCCTCGGCTCGCCGGAGGGGGAACTGGCCCTTGCGCAGCTTGTGGTGCATCTGGCCACGGCACCCAAGTCGAACGCGGTATACAAGGGCTACAACATGGCCCGCCGGGCGGCACGCGCCACCGGCAGCCTCATGCCGCCAGCCCACATCCTCAACGCGCCCACCGCGCTGATGAAGGATATCGGCTATGGCAAGGGCTATGAATATGACCATGATACGGAGGGCGGCATATCGGGGCAGAACTACTTCCCCGATGGCATGCGCAGGCCAAAACTGTACCAGCCGACCGACCGCGGATATGAACGTGAAGTCGCGCGACGGCTGGACAGTTGGAACAGAGTGCGCGAAAGCCGTGGGTCATGAGTGTCGTTACCCTTACCGTCAGCGATGACGAAGCCGATATCCGCCTCGACCGCTGGTTCCGCAGGCATTACCCGCACCTGACGCAGGGCGCGTTGCAAAAGCTGTGCCGCACGGGGCAGGTGCGCGTGGATGGCAAGCGCGCCACCGCCGCAACCCGCCTTGCGCCGGGGCAGGCCGTGCGCGTGCCGCCCATCCCCAATGCCAACCGCCCGCCGCCGCTGGCGGTCAGGCCGCTTGATGAGCGGCAGGTGCGCGAGATCAACAAGATGGTGCTGTACCGCGATGACCATCTGATTGTGCTCAACAAGCCTGCGGGCATTGCCGTGCAGGGCGGCCCCGGCATCACCCACCATATCGACGCGCTGCTCGAGGGCCTGCGTGAAAATCCCGATGATCCGCGCCCCCGTCTTGTCCACCGCATCGACCGTGACACGTCGGGCCTGCTGCTCGTGGCCCGCACGCCGGGCGTTGCGGCCAAGCTGGCAGCCGCCTTCAGGGGGCGTGACGTGCGCAAGGTCTACTGGGCCGTGGTTGTGGGGCGTCCGTCGCCCGCCACCGGCATCATCGACCAGCCTTTGACCAAGCTGGGCGCGGGAGCAGGGGCCATCAGCGTAGTGGCCGAGCGCGGAGATGCGGATGCCGTGCATGCCCTGTCGGAATATGAAGTGCTGGATGCGGCGGCGCGCAAGATGTCGTGGCTGGCGCTCTCGCCGCTGACAGGCCGCA